>VENG01000023.1 GCA_009711705.1 Bacillota bacterium | reverse complement strand
TGTATTAAAGAGCTTATCCGGTATTAGCACCGGTTTCCCGGTGTTATCCCAGTCTTTTGGGCAGGTTATCCACGCGTTACTCACCCGTCCGCCACTAGGTATACTCATGTCCATCCCGAAGGATTTCGATGAGCAACCCCGTTCGACTTGCATGTGTTAAGCATGCCGCCAGCGTTCGTCCTGAGCCAGGATCAAACTCTCCATAAAAGATTATATAAAGAGTTTAATCTCTTTCTCACTTATTACTTTTACTCGCGCTTGACGAGGTGTTTCTATTTAAAAAACCATTGTCACTGTTCAGTTTTCAAAGACCGTTTTTTACCAGCGCTGTTTGGCGCCGACAAGAGTTAATTATACTCGGTTTGTTGCTGTTTGGCAAGTGGTAATTGTTTCCCAGCTTGCTTTTTTGTTAATGCCGGTTTTTGTGCCGGCAAGAAGTAATTGTATCAAATTTTCTTTCTCGGCTCAAGTGGAAATTGTTTCCCACTTGCTTACCTTTTAAAACACTGTGCTGTCCCTATCAGGACAAGCATGATTATAACACGACTCCCACTGCAAATCAACAGCAATTTTGCATATAAGGACTTTTCTTTACATTATATTTATCTTTGATTGAAAACTTACCGTTTATTCTCCTACGACTAATTCCTTACACCACTATGCCAACTCTCTTTGACAGAAAAAACAAAATAATTAGCTAACTCAAAGAAAAATATGTTAATATGGTAATGTTAGAATTTATGGATATATTTTAGAACATAGGGGGTCATTAATATTGCCAGCCTCAGTGATTGAAACTATAACGCCTTTTGTTGAGCCCCAATCAGTGGCACTGATTGGTGTCTCTACCCGTACCGGTCCGGGGACATTTAACATTTTGGAGGAGTTACTCACCTATGGATATAAGGGAAAAATCTTTCCGGTAAACCCTAAAGGGGGAAGTATTTTAAATATTACTGCCTACACATCCGTGGCAAAATTACCAGAGACACCTGACGTAGCCGTCGTTTCAACTCCAAGAACTGCGGTACCACAAATCGTACGAGACTGTGTATCCAAGGAAATCAAAGGTATCATAATTATCACCCAAGGCTTTACCGATGCTGACGACGACGAGGGGCAGAGGTTGCACCAGGAAATACTAGAGTCAATAGAAGGTACTCAAACAAGAATCATAGGGCCCAACACACTTGGGATTATGAATAACTTTAACAGGTTTAACACTTCCTTTATTCCCATTGATTCTGATTGTAGAAATGTAGGAGTAATCTGCCAATCGGGTATTTTTATGGCCGGCTCCGGCGATTTTAGCGGTGGCATTGGGGTTGGCATAGACATCGGAAATACATCTGACCTGGATAGTAGTGATATCCTCGAATACATGGGAGAGGATAATCGTATAGAAGTTATCAATTTACACCTGGAAGGTTTAAGTAACGGAAGGCGCTTTTTAGATGTTATGCGCAAAGTAACTGCAAATAAACCAGTCTTAGTGCTCAAAACAGGGACCAGTGAAGTCGGAGCCAGGGCAGCCGGCTCCCACAGCGGATCCTTGGCTGGAGAAGACCATGTTTACAACGCCGCCTTCCAACAAACGGGAGCCATTCGAGTCACTGATGTAGACCAGATGAGCGACCTTACCGAAACATTTTTAACGTATAAATCGATGCCTGGCAAGAGAATTGCCATTGTCACTATCAGTGGTGGCGCAGGCATCATTGCCATAGATGCTGTAAGTAACAACAACTTGCAAGTGGCCAAATTCAGTACAAGCACCAATAAATCCTTAACCGAAATATTTCCCGCCTGGATGAAACCAGGTAATCCTACAGACATATGGCCCTCAGGAATGTCAAAGGGCTATCACAAGATCCTTAAACAATCCATGGAAACTATATTATCTGATCCGGGAGTGGACGCCGTCCTATTAATTAGCCCGGCATACATCCGCCCGGAAAATGACCCTTTAAACATAATCGATTTAATAGACCAAATAGCCGAAAAGCACCCTGAAAAACCCACAGCTTCCTGGATTTTCGGCCCTCACCGAAAAACTTATGCCAGTAAATTAAAACAAAAGGGCAACATTGTGGTTTATTCCACCGCCAACAGAGCCATGCATTCACTCAAATGTTTGCACGATTATCTTAATCCATCATACCCCACCCAAAAGAATGCCATAGTGGAATTAGGTGACACGCAAAAGGACCTGGTGGCCGGGATAATCGAATCGAACTTGATGTCCCAAACGACAACCTTAAATGAACAGGCCCTGGACATAATGCACGCGTACGGCATCCCGGTTATTAAGTCAGGTATCGCAACCAGCCCTGAGCAAGCGGTGGAAAAGGCGCAAAAATTGGGGTACCCCATTGTGATGAAGGTAATTAGCCCCCAAATAACTCACAAATCAGACATCGGCGCTGTAAAACTTAACATTAAAACTGAAGAAGAAGTACACAAGGCCTGGAATGAAATCACTGAAACCGTTTCCACCATCCCCGGAGCCCGCATGCTGGGAGTACTTATCCAGCAATATTGTACCGGCGGAACGGAAATTATATTGGGAGCTAAACGTGATCCGCAATTTGGACCGGTTCTTATCTACGGTTTGGGTGGCATTTATACAGAGTTGTTAAAAGATGTTTCATTTCGAATAGCGCCGATAACTCCTGAAGAAGCTCGGTCCATGATTAAAGAAACTCGCTCTTATAAAATCCTAACGGGTTTGCGGGGAAATGCCGTATCTAACATAGATATGATCGTATATAGCTTGGTGCGCTTGGGGCAACTGATGTCTGCGCACCCGGAGATTGTGGAGATGGACATTAACCCCCTGTTAGTAGACAGTAATGGTGCAGTTGCCCTCGATGGAAGGATAATGCTTAAAAAGATGTGATTATACTAAAGCCCGCGCCTAGCAAAAGCCCTTACTAATATTAGTAAGGGCTTTTGGATTCATCACTTAACTAACAACACTTATGTCCATGGTCTCCGCTCTCCATGCTTTGTACCATTTCTTTTGCTGAATGCATTTCCGCCTGGCGGGCCAGCCACCCCGAACGCGAGATCAAAAAAGTTACCAATATAGCTAAAAGAAATCGACCACCAAGTATAGCTAGGCCGTCCGCACCAACTGCCACAAACAATAGTGTATCCTCAACCACAGCGTGACAAATAGAGAGAAATACATTTAATAAAAACAAGTCCTGCCAACTAAGCCGCCCGCTGCGTGCTGCTTCTATAATGACACCGGCCCCGTATGTAATGCCGAAGCCCAACCCCACCATGATTGGCGGGGCTGCTTCCCTGGACATGCCTAAAACCTTCAGCGCCGGAGCAAGCCACTCCCCTACCCGTTCCAAAAACTTCAAATCGCGTGCAATTTCTAAAATTACCATCACCGGAATAATAATAGCAGCCATTAATGAAACATTATCCCAGCAACCAATCAATGCCTCGTTTAAAAAGCCTACCCAATCCAACAAAAAACAACTCCCAAGAAATAATTAAATTATCATATTCATTATAATACCTGCGATTAGAGCTACAGCCAGGCGCATAACGGTCATG
Organism: Bacillota bacterium; assembly: GCA_009711705.1. Taxonomy (GTDB): domain Bacteria; phylum Bacillota; class Desulfotomaculia; order Desulfotomaculales; family VENG01; genus VENG01. Next base: position 139,185 of record VENG01000023.1, on the reverse strand, counting down.
AAAATACCGGAGCCACCTGCCTTCTGAGCCACAGCTGCCTCCATAGGTAAGCTGTGGGATAAAAGAAGCATAGTCGCAAGAATCGTTATTTCCCTTGAGCTCAGGTCCAAAGAGGATATGGCACCCAGAGCGGCATATAAATTGATTAACTTCCCTGCAACCAGAACCACTGACGATTCCCCGGGAAGGCCCAAGAATTTCATGAAGGGCTCGCAAACTCCCGCTACCCAATCTAAAACAGGAGTATATTTTAAAAATGTAATCAAAGTATAAACAGGAACTACAACTTTAGTTAGCTCCCAAAGGGATGTTATTCCCTTATGAAAACCCCTTTTAAAAGTATCAACAGTTACCAAAAGAAATCTCTCCCAAAGGAATTATAAGACAAAAAGGATGTTCACTTCTATACAAATATTCTACATGACCTGATTAAAACCTTTTAAGTTCTTACTGGTTCAAATTTTGAAGAAAGACTACCAAAGCTTACATATACTTGTTACAATATCCTTATATGAGAGGTTATTGCAACAAATGGCTTATTGCCAAGACTTAAATTTAGGAAGGTGTATGTATGATGGCAGTTTACGAGTGGAAAAAAGTTAATTTTACAAATACCCGTAATCAGGAACTGGCCGGTTTATTTTATACCGCCGGGCAAAAAGGTTCTCCTACATTGATCGTATGCCACGGCTTCACAGGAAGCAAAGAAGGTGGCGATAAAGCCTTGCGCATGTCAGAATTTTTTGCCCAAGCCAATTATGACACCCTTCTTTTTGATTTTGCCGGTAACGGTGATAGCCAGGGCGAGTTTGAAGATCTTACCTTATCGGGACAGGTGGGTGACCTGAAGAGTGCCGTCGATTGGTGTAAGCGCCAGGGTGCAGGAAAAATAGTAACACTTGGTCGCAGTTTCGGTGGCACCACTGTTATTTGTCACGCTGCCGAAGACAAAAGGGTTACAGCAGTGTGCACATGGGCAGCGGCATCCAGGCTGATGGATCTTTTCACAGGACTGGTCGATGAAGACACCGACGACCCCCAAAAGGTAATGTTAGCGGGAGATGAAGGAATTCTATATCTAAAAAAGACCTTCTTTAAGGACATCGAAAGTTTCAACGTGCCCCAAATGGCTTCCCGCATAAATCCTACTTCGATGCTAATAATTCACGGAACTGAAGATGATGTGGTTTCTCCGGACGATGCAAAGCTTATATTTAATGCAGCCCAAGAACCCAAGAAATTGGTTTACATTGACGGTGCAGATCACCAATTTGAGACACACACCAGGCAAGTTTGGGAGGTATGTCTTAATTGGTTACTGGAGGATCAAAATGTATAAAAAAATCTTAGTGCTGTTTATTATGTTGTCGTTATCTTTTACCACACCTTCTAACGCTGCTACACAAATCTCGTTTGAAGACTTGACGACCACACACTGGGCCCACGAAGAAATCTTATCACTGGTTAAAGAGGGCGTCATAGGAGGATATGAGGATGGCACAGTTCGTCCTGACCATCCGGTTTCCCGTGAAGAATTGGCAAAAATAACCTTTGCCCTATTCCCTGCTGCAAAGAGCAATTTGCTTGAGACGGAGGCTACCCGGCCGGATTATCCTGATATTTATGACCGTTGGGGCACACCGTATTTGGAAACTGCCGCTTTTCTCGTGCCGGGCTACACCGATGGCCACTTTAAGCCCTCAGAGCCCGCAACTCGAAGGGATGTTGCCATACTCCTACTTTACGGAAAATTAATGCAGTCAGGATTATACCAGTTTAAAAATGGGGAATTGAGTATCCTGATTCCTTTACCGCAAGAAGAAATATGGAGTGAACTTGAGCAGTTTAAAGAGTATTCTACTTTAAAAGAGGATTATTTAAATTCCTCAAGATACATCGAAGATGATCCGCAAAACAAACAGTTTTCAAGATACGCAGGACAATTCTATAGTCAACTTAATAACATAGCCTTCTTAGTTGATCAAAATGTACTCAACGGTTATACTGACAAAACTCTACGCCTTGACCAAAAAGTTACTCGCGCTGAGACCTGTGTACTGGCCAAGCGGCTGAGCAATATGGATCTTGCCGGGTGGGAAAATTTTCTTCTCGAGACACCCGCATTAAATAACGCGCCTCATACCATTTCATCAAAGACGGACAACCCGCATTCGGTTATGGTATCCTTGGGACAATGGTATAAAGCAAAGTATCCCCATGCACAGCAAAGGGCAAAAGCAATCTATGATTGGCTGGTATTCAATTTCACGTATGATTGGGATTATAGGACCGGAATATCTGATTTACCATCCACGGATTTGCAATCCACCCTTACCACCGGCACCGGCATTTATGTTAACTTTGCAAACTTGTATGCCATCTTAAATAAATATGCCGGAATCAAGGCCTATGTTATATCAGGTAAATCAACAAATCCCACTGATACCGGACCTCATGCATGGGTGGAACTTATTCTGGACGGCAGTAGCACTTTTGTTGACCCTACTTATGGAATATGTACGGGTAAAGATTACTTCGGCAACTTTTCATACTGGGAAGAAAGAGGTCACCAATGGGAGGAGGAAAAAAGGAGAGAGCTATAGATCTCTTTCTATCAGCGGCAGCCATTGGTGTAGTTTTTCGTCGGATAAAACTTTAATACCGTTCTTTTTTAATAACGCAGCTGTTACTCCCATACCTACCACGGGTGCAGTTCCCCTCTCCGTTATATAAACGCTGGAAACTCCGCATGAGGGGCTGCGCTCTTTCAAAATTGCAGTATGAACACCTCTTCGTTGCGCCATAGCCAGTGCTTTAGCTGCACCGGACAGAAAATTTTGAGTTACATCGTTACCTTTGGCATCCCAAACTTTGCATCGGCCATCTAAAAGTGCTTCCCCATCAGCCCGATCAAACTGTGCCGGCAACCTAGGTGTTAGCAGTCCTCCCAACTCTTCGGGACATACAGGCAAAACAATATCCCTTTTTAACCGGGCTATTTCCTTGGTGTAATTGTTTCCACCGTTATATTTGCAGTTATCCCCTAAAAGGCAAGCGCTTACCAATATCACAGACCTATCTCCTTATTTATCCGTTAATATATGGCACGGTTTACTTTAAAGTAATAAAAAAACTCCGGCATTAATTTTCTGCCGGAACCAGATATTCCAACCCCTGAGAAAGAGGCGTGGGACTAAAACTAAAATGCCTTGGTACTGAGTCCAGTTCAGTTATGTTGTCATTATCCATTTGCTTCAACTCCTCTGGTGTAACCGGAGGATCCTTTAATAATTTTGTCATCAAAGGTACGATCATATGCATAAGTAACAGGGGCATCTTCAACTTTATACGTTTTATATGTATAATTTGCAGCAGTACATCCAACATTTGGTTATAACTTAAATGCTCAGGCCCCCCAACTTCATAAACTTGACCAGACATAGCAGGAGCTTTCAGAGCAGTTACTAAGCATTTCACTACATCTTGTACAGCTATAGGCTGGAATAACGTCGTTCCCTTTCCCGGCACAGGGACAAACGGCGGTGGAAACATCTTAACGGACTGCAAGAGGCGATCGAAAAAGTTGAAACCAGTTCCGTATATCAACGAAGGACGCATAATAGTCCAGTTTAAACCACTTTGCCTAACGGCTTCCTCTCCCAGCCATTTTGAATAACTATACCTGTAATAAGTGTTATTCTGCGCCCCAAGGGCACTAAGATGAATAAACCGCTTTACGCCTGATTGCTCAGCAGCTATAACCGTATTTAAGGTTCCTTGCACATTTACTCTTTCAAATGTTACATCTTCCTTTTCCCGAATAATTGAAACCAGATTTATAATACTGTTAACATCGGTACAGGCTTTAAGAAGTGAACTACGGTCTGTAATGTCACCTTTAACCAGTTCCACATTATCCGGCAGCACATCCTGGGCTTCGGAAACATTGCGCACCAGCACTCGTACCGGATATCCCAGATCATTCAACTTCCACACCAGGTGGTGCCCTACAAACCCTGTCCCTCCGGTTACCAGTATCACAGGAACCCCCCCATTCTGGACAACCTGACCCCAAAGCAACGGGGACCCCGCTACCTTCTTTTAGACCCTTGGCTTAATCTACCATGTTGGATAATACTAGTCAATCAGTTTTTAAATATACAGAAATTGTATGGTTAAAACCGAAAATATTTTTGGTATCAATACAGAAACACAAGGGTAATTTAATTTAAATACCAAGTTCACAAAACGGAGGTGAACAATAATGTTAATTGAAGAAAAACGTAAAAAGAGACACCGTAAAAGAAGGAGAATCCTTGGGTACAGATTAGCAGACATCGATGAAAGAGCTCTGCGCGGCGTAAGATGCCAGACCAGGGTGTCAAGGCAGCATTAGTGAAGTTAAAATGAACCGCGATTTTTTGCGGTTCATTTTATCATATGCAAAGGAATTTTAATGAAGTATAAAGAATATCTGGGTAAATAAAATAAAATTAAAAGAAGGGATAAAGATTATGCAGATTTATTTTGTCATAGCTCTTATCTTTGCGGTCCTAGTCGCCATTTTTGCTATACAAAACTCGGCACCTGTACATGTTCAATTTCTTTTCTGGGAAATACAAAGAATATCACAGGTACTGGTCATCCTCGGTGCCGCAGCCATAGGTGCTTTAATAGTGCTTTTTATGGGTGCAGGCAAGCAAATTAAGCTGATTTGGCAAGTAAGACAACTGACCCAACAATACAATCAATTAAAAAACGAACACCAGAAGCTTAAACAGCAACTTAATACTACCACGGATCAAACGGTGGACGTAATTCAAAATGAAAATAATGAATCTGGAAGCAATAATTTCAATGAAGAAAACGAACCAGATAAAGACACCAATAAAATTTGATTAAATTAGACGGGTTTTCCTGCTGTACCAAAGGAAGCGAGCATGCCGCCATCCACTAAAACAGGTGTTCCGGTCATAAAAGACGATAAGCTGGAAGCTAAAAATACTATCACATTAGCCACTTCTTGAGGCGTCCCCATTCTTCGCAAAGCATGCAAGTCACTCCATTCCTGCCGCACAATGTCCGGCTCCGAGGATTCGGATAAAGCCTGCTTTACTTTTTCCGTTTCAATGGCACCAGGACAAACGCAATTCACCCTAATGTTTTTGGGAGCCAAATCCAGGGCCATACTTTTAGTCAGGGCAATTAATCCACCTTTTGAAGCTGAATAAGCAGCGTTATCTTGTTCGGTGGAGAGCCCTTGAACAGAGGCAACATTCACTATGGCCCCGCCCCCGCGACTCTCCATATGAGGCACACAATACTTGGAACACAAATAAGCACCTGTTAAATTTATATTCAACACTTGATTCCACTCATCAACTGTGACATCCAAAACATTTCCCTCTCTGGCTATAGCCGCATTATTGATCAGGACGTCAACACCACCCAGCTGCTGATTAATCTTATCCACAGCTTGCCTTACTGCTCCATTTCGAGAGATATCAGTTCGGGAAAAAATAGCTGTTCCGCCTTTTTTTTGAATGTCCCCAACAATTTCTTTACCTTTTGCATCCACATCCAAAACTACAACATCAGCACCCAAATCTGCAAAGGTAAGGGCAGCAGCCCTGCCGATTCCTGATGCAGCGCCAGTAACTACTACCACTTTTCCATTAAAATTCAAGTCTATCCCTCCCAGACTTAAGTTGTTCAAAATGTATTAAAAACGAAAATCAGCAGTTAGAACCAGGGCTCCCCTGTTTTAACTGCTGTTTATTTCTCTTTTAACAACGCCGCACTTGTAACAACCTGCTCTCCGAATTTTTCTTTAAGGTTATCTGTTACTCTAGTTATTTTTTCTTCTTTATCCATTGCCTCGTCAGGAAAAAGAGAAGGTGAAACATTACCGCACTCCATTAACTTACCACAAGAAATCCCTACCAGGCGAACAAAAGGATATCCGTTCCAATTTGCTTTCAGTAAAGATAAAACCGCTTCACGCACTAAAACCGTAAGAGCTGTCGGTCGCGGTAAGGTTACAGTTCGGGTAATAAGACTTAAATCTGCATATTTTAATTTAAGAGTTACCGATGCGCAAACAAGTCCTTTTTTACGCATACGGTGACAAACCGCCTCCGCTAACTCCCATAGAGTGTTTTTTACTCTAGGTACATCCCGAATGTCCTTGGGGAAGGTAATTTCTTTACCCATAGTTTTAGCTTTTTGTTCCGTTATTACCGGTCTTTCATCCAATCCCCTGGATAATTCATATAAAACCTTGCCGTGTTTTCCAAAGCGTTTCATTAAAAAATCCAGCGAGATACCCTGTAACTTGCCAACTGTAGTCACACCGATTTTCTGAAGTTCCGAACATGTGCGGGGGCCAATACCCCACACTTTTTCCACCGGCATATTGGCCAGAAAACTTTCCACTTCTTGAGGTGAAATAACAGTAAGCCCTTCGGGTTTCCGGTAATCAGATGCCAGTTTGGCCACAAGCTTGTTGGGTCCAACTCCCACCGAGGCCGTTAATTGAAGTTCACTGGCAATTCGATTCTGTATCTTCTTAGCTATATCTTTAAGAGTCCCAAAAAGATGAGTACAGCCGGTTACATCCAAGTAAGCTTCATCAAGGGATACCGGCTCTACTAAGGGGGTGTAATCGGAAAATATGGCCATCAGCTGACTGGAAACAGACCTGTATCTACCGTGATGCGAGCTTACGATTATCAATCCAGCGCACAACCGGACAGCAGTTGCCGTAGGCATGGCACTTTTTATTCCATACCTTCGGGCCTCATATGAGGCAGCGGCCACCACCCCCCGCGCCTCCGGCGATCCTCCGACCACGACCGGTTTGCCACGCAAATCAGGATTGTCTCTTTGTTCTATGGAAGCAAAAAATGCATCCATGTCAACGTGTAAAATATGGCGCGACTGCATTTTACTTCACCCCTAATAATTATATAAAATGCAATCTATATTTTCCAGGCTTAAAATAATATTATTGTTTGTATTTACGAACTTTAAAATTTTCTATTCCTTCCCGGGCCCAACGATAACTATTAAGAATTGTCTGTTGGATGCGAATCCATATTTCACTTTCTGCAAAACGGCGCCCCAATCTTTTCAAACCGTCTATAGTTCCCTTCCAGCCGAAGTTTAATATAGAGAAAAAAGATCCGGCTAATAAAGTAAGTAAGACAAGCCACAAAGCAACATTCCACCCTGTATTACCCGCTTCATCACTTGTTATTCCCGTACCGGGATTATTGACTCCAAGTACTACCGGTACTGCTTCTGCCAGAAATTTAATGCCGTTTTCCGCCAGCGCCTTATTGTTAGTATAGGTTCCCGCCTCCAATAAAATAGCAGTAGACAAAAGGTCTTGATTATAATTACCTTGTCCCTTATATATCTCCTTGACCAGTCCGGGATGCACTTTGTTCGCGTAAGCCATAAGCCGTGATGCAAAATCCATATTACTTTTCATTTTAGGATTTTGCCTTCCTACGACTATACGCAATTGTGCAACATCCTCTCCACTGACCTCCTCTTTAAAGAAATCAGGGTCGGGCACTCCATCCCGGTGAATATCGAATAACGCAATGGGATTACTTTTTAAAAGCCCCATTGCCGTGCGGCGGGAGCGGGTATAGGCATTGTTATCGTGTGGATCATGAGGTGTTTTATAATATTTTACATCTACTTTATTCTCCTGTAGGGATTCTACAAATTCATTGCCAACCTGGTAAATACCACCTCGAAAGGGAATAGACGGTTTTCCGTCGCTGGGAAGGTAGGATTCGTCCGTATGGGTATGGTAAACTCCCACCGGTCTCCCCCCCCAATTAGCAGCAGTAACCGCAGCATAGTTATGAAAATAATCAGTCCAAGCTAAATAGTTTTCATCTTTTCCAACAAGCTTTGCCTGAGCATCTTTATTTCTAACAACCACTACCCTATAGTAATCCCCGGCGGCGGTAATTATTTCATCCCCGGCGAATACCTTGCGGGCAGTCATTGTAACCAAGTTACCCTTTTGGTCATATATTCTCACAGTATTTTCATGCGTATGTTCTATTCTACCTCCAGCACCAAAGACAGATAGACAATGAAAAGCAAGGCATAAAGAAACAAATACAAGAAGTGCCGCGGCTTTTTTTAATATACGCACCGATTCCACACAAACCACCCCATATTTATTGAGTGTTTACTAGATTTCCCTTTCATACTCCCATTATGCAGTGCTTTTAGCCCGGTTAACTCCGATAAACTTTTATCTGATTTCTAAGACTCCCACTTCTATAAGTGGGAGATTGCACTTTTTTTCTTCAGGTGGGGTTGAATCCCACCAGTTGGGGACATTCCTCCGCAGGAGGTGTGTCCCCTTTCCTCTTAAGCCCCGATGTTCGGCTTTAGCTGAACGAGTTCACTACGCAAATTCCCTAAAAAACACTTTATTAGAGTTTTTTCCTGAAGGTAACAGAAATGTATGTAAAGAATTATTCAATAGGAATGAAAGGGGGGACTATGTCTTGTCCGGAAATAATAATTTACCGTCCCTGGAGATGGAAATTCACGCTCTGCGTCAGAAGCTTAAATCATCCAATCATGAAACTGTGGAAGAATGTGAACGACTGCGTGCAGAAATTCAACAACTCTATTTCCAGCTCGCCCGCACAACCCGCCCCGGTAGATACGCCGGCAAACGGAAGAATAAAAGGGACATCAATAAAAAAAATAAAGTAATTACCCCGGAAGTAATCCCACCAGACCTGGATCTGAGTGACTACCTTGACTCTGAAAAAGAAACGGCGTCCACCGCAGACACTGAGGACAGTATTAGTACCGCCGTACACCTTTCTTCAGGAGAAAACTCAGCCAGGAGTACAGATGAATCCTCGGTGGAAGATTCTCTTATTCCCTACGAACCAAGGACAAAAATAAGTCTTTTTGATTCGTATACGTTAAGCAGAGAGAAAACCATTGAAGAGCGCTTTTCCGTTATTGCTGAAAGAATGCGGGAACGAAAACGGTATTGGCTAGAAAACCAGGAAAAGAAGCAACCTTGGTGGAAACCATATAAATCTTAATTGGAAAACCCGATATGTAATTCGGGTTTTTTCACAGGATATACAATTTTTCGCCAGAAGTGATAATTGATAAAGTAAATATTTCAATACGAAAGGGGTTCTAACCGTGACAACTGCTGCAAAGACACCATTCCAGCCCATAATCGACAAGGATTTATGTAAGCAGTGCGGTATATGCATCCATTTCTGTCCGCGAGGGGTATTGGAAGTTGATGAAAAGGGATTTCCTCTTGTTCAAAACCCGGAAAAATGTAACGGTTGCCTTATGTGTTTTCTTCGGTGCCCGGATTTCTCCCTGGAGGTGATTAATGATGAAGAAGGATGATAGCATAAAATTCCTTCAGGGAAATGAAGCCTGTGCTTTGGGCGGCATAACAGCTGGAGCACGTTTTTTTGCCGGGTACCCAATTAGTCCGGCATCTGAAATAGCCGAATTAAGTTCCTTGCTGTTGCCTCAGCGGGGGGGCATATATTTACAAATGGAAGATGAAATCGCCAGCATTGCTGCCGTGATTGGTGCTTCACTGGGAGGAATGAAGGCTTTTACATCCACCAGCGGGCCAGGTCTCTCCTTAATGCAGGAGAATATAGGGTTTGCCATAATGGCCGAGGCCCCCTGTGTGATTATTAATGTACAAAGGTTCGGACCAAGTACCGGAGTGGCTACCCGGCCTGGACAGGCAGACGTCATGGCCGCCCGTTGGGGTACGCACGGAGATCACGGTATAATTGTTCTTGCCCCCACTTCGGTGCAAGAATGCTACGACTTAACAATAGAAGCATTCAATTTAGCTGAAGCTCTGCGAACCCCGGTTATATTGCTCACTGACGCCACTTTAGCTCATTTAAGAGAAAAAGTCGTAACCAAGACTGATAAAGAGTTGTCCATTATCTCCCGGCAAAAACCACACCAGGTAACGGGAGATTACCAACCTTACCGCCCCGGGCCAAATGGGGTACCCGTATTACCCGATTTTGGCGACCAGAATATACTGCGGATAACGGGCCTGGTACATGACCATGACGGTTATTCAACCCCAAAACCGCAAACAGCCGGTGACCTTGTGCACAGGTTACTGCAAAAAATCGAAGGGGCAACTGGCTTGATGCCTACACCCCGGTACTTTGGATCAAATGATCCTGAAATTGTGATTATTTCATTTGGAATCTCTGCCCGTTCCTCACGGGAAGCTGTGAACAGGGCCAATGACCAGGGAGTAAAGGCACGCCTGATGCAGTTGCCAACGATATGGCCTTTCCCGGAAGAAGCTGTGCGGAATGCATGCTCTGATGCCAAGGCGGTTTTGGTGGCGGAAATGAACAGCGGCCAAATATGTAGGGAAGTTCGAGCCTGTGGTATACAGCGGGAGAAGGTAGTGGGTGTGAACCGCGCCGATACTGCAGTTATCACCCCGGGTGAAATTCTTCAGGCAATCAAGGAAGTGATGATCTTATGAGTATAGATTACAGCTTATACCTGGCCAAAGAACGTCTTCCTCATCTCTGGTGCCCCGGATGCGGCCACGGTATAATCCTAAAAAACATGTTGATTTCTATGGCGGAAATGGAAGTCCCCAGGGAAAAGGCCCTTTTGGCCTGCGGCATAGGTTGTTCAGGAAGAGCTGGTGACTATGTGAATATTCACCGGTTTCAAGGTACACATGGCCGCACCCTTGCTTACGTCACAGGCATTAAAATGGCCCATCCTGAACTAAAAACCTTTTGTATTATGGGGGACGGTGATTGTAGTGCTATTGGTATCGGGCACCTTATTCACGCTGCCCGCCGCAATGTGGACGTAACAGCCATTGTGCCTAATAACTTAAACTATGGCATGACAGGTGGCCAATTTCCCCCCCTAACTCCTGGGGAAAGTCTCACCAGTACCTCCCGCTCGGGAAAAGCTGAACCTGATATGGATCTATGCCGCTTGGCAGCAGAAGCCGGAGCTAATTACGTGGCCCGGACGACCGTATACCATGTCGTTGAAATGAAAAAAAGATTTATTGAGGCAACCAGCAACAAAGGTTTCTCCTTGGTGGAAGTAATAACACCATGCCCAACATATTATGGACGTTATAACCAACTGGGAAATGCACATGAAATGATAGAATGGATAAAGAATAAAACTGTGCCGTTACACAAATACGAAGAAATGTCCGTGAAGAATCAAGAGCAACATTTTTGGCGTGGTAAACTGGTGGAAAAACACAAACCGGATCTTTACACCCGCTACTGGCAGCACGAAAGGGGGATGGACCACCGTGCCTGAAACCTGCAAAATAATGCTGGAAGGTTCCGGAGGACAGGGACTTGGATTGGGCGGAAAGATTTTGGCCGAGGCCGCCGTGGCTAACGGATTAAATGCTGCTCAGAGCCAAAGTTACGGGGCACAGGCCCGGGGAGGCTTCAGCAGTGCAGAGGTAATTATCAGCACCCAAGAAATAGTATTCCCGTTGGTAGACGAACCAAACACAGTAATTGCCTTAACATCCCAGGCTTATGAACGTAATAAAGGCCTACCCGAAAAGGGAGGATTACTCCTGTACAATACCGTTAACAGCAGGAGTTCCCAAACAGGAATAGCAGGCCGTTCTACTATCAGCGCCCGTGCTCTGGGCTTTCCCTTCAGCTTGGAAGCACAGAATGCAGGGAATCCTAAAGGCATCACCCTGCTGGCTATCGGCACGCTTTTAGCCTTAACAGACATTGTTAAAGCGGGGTACCTTGAAGAAACCTTACGTGATAATTTCTCACCCAGTATAGCTGAAGCTAATCTGGATTGTTTCTGGCAAGGTCTTACCTTAGGACGAAAAGCCAAAAAGCCATGGTGCTGATAAAAAGCATGGTATCAAAAAAACCCCGGAAAACCGGGGCTTTAAATTTTCTAATTTACCATGTCGCACGATCGCGACGATCGCGGAAACAATCACTACAATAGACTTTTTTACGACCATCAGGCTCAAAGGGAACCTTGGTCATTATCCCACACTCATCGCAACGGACGTCAAACATGGGACGACTACCACCTCTATTATTTCCCCCTTTGCGCTGGCGCCTATTCTTACGACATTCCGGACAGCGAGTAGGCTCATTTTCAAAGCCTTTTTCCTGAAAGAACTCCTGCTCACCGGTACTAAAAACAAATTCCTCCCCGCAATCTTTGCATTCTAAGGTCTTGTCTTCAAACAAACTCATTTCTGTTTTGTTCCTCCTAAAGAATTATTTTTAGTCCTTCGGGTAGGTTTACGGGTGGAATGGAATCCACATACATTATCAATAATCCTTCTTTTACCGATACTGGAAGCCACTGATATTATAATCAGGTGGAACGGTGGAGTAGTCCAAACCTCGTTTCCTTTCCTCAGAACACATCATACAGCTATAATAATAGTCTTTATGCTTTAAAAACACAAGACTTACCCTGAAAATTATATGTTAATTCAAAAATGAGATTCTAACGTGTTGATTACATTACCATGATTAAGATACTTTTTATTTACCTCCATTCAGTTATAAGAGCATCTGCTACGGTTTTTATCTTTGTTGCAACGTTCACAACTCCCATCACACGGTTCAGCATGAATTAATACCTTACACCGTGGAAATAATTGCTTTATCGTACTCTCAATTTCATCGCAAACTTCGTGCACCTGCCCTACCGAAAGATGATGGGCTATTACCAAATGCAGGTCAATATGCCTTTCAGCCCCAGCCCTGCGCGTCCTTAATTCGTGAAATTCCACAAATTTATGCTCATACTTCTGCAGGGTTTTCATGATCAATTTTTTTTCTTCTTCGGGCAAACTCATATCTAATATGCTTTTTATAGAATCTCTTATTAGTTCCCAAGCAGCCTTTAAAATAAAAATTGATACAGCTATACCAATCAGAGGATCCACTATATACCAGCCGGTAAATTTTATAATGATAACCCCGATAAGAACGCCCACTGAAGTATAGACGTCAGTCAACAAATGCATGCCGTCCGCGGCAAGAGCGGGTGAATCAGTTTCCCGCGCCGCCTTTAAAAGCATGCGTGAAACAAACAAATTTACGCATGCACTAACTGCCATTATAAGCATTCCTAGTCCCAAAGCGTGCACCGGCGCCGGCTCAAAAAGCCTTGGATAAGCTTCTGCGGTAATCAACCCTGCAGCTGCTACAATTAGTAATGCTTCGATAATACTGGCCAAATTTTCATATTTACCATACCCGTACTGGTAACTGGTATCAGCAGGCTTTGCCGCTTTGTTTACCGAAATAAGGGCTATAATAGCCGCTATAAGGTCCATGCCCGAATGAAACCCTTCTGAAATAACACTAACTGAGCCCATACTAAACCCAATTATCAGCTTCCCTGTAGTAAGTACGGTATTGGATGCTACAGACAGTCGAGCTACCTTAACTTTTTTGTCCATATCTACCATCCTCCCACAATAGCCGGTCTTAGGCTTAAATCAGGCGCTCGATAATAAAACCCGCAGGTTCATCTGTTTAGATGAAATCCCGCGGGCTCCGTGCTGGTTTCACCCGTTAACTTAACATATGCATTAAAGACACGTAGGTTACCGTACAATTTATACCTAAAAGAAAAACTAACAGTTCCTGTTTGCACATTTTTACCAATTTTAACACGAGTCGTAATTATTGACAATCTTATTGTCCACTTTTAGCATCTTAATCATTAAATTTAATGCAGTTACTACACTTACCCATTAAGTTGATGTAACAATTTTCTACCCAGAAATCACTCACCCAACGTTTACCTTCAACCTGTTCTACTCCAAGGTCTATATCGAAGACCCTTTTGCAGCTACGGCAGAAAAAATGGCAATGAGGGTATGGGTTGGGGTCAAAATGTCTTTTGCCCGGCTCAATGTTTATTTCTTGAATTATTCCTGCATTTTCAAGTGTTTGTAAAGTGTTATATACAGTAGCCATGGAAAGAGAAGGAAATTCAGGCTTCAACTCTTTATAAATTTCTTCCACAGATGGGTGGGAAGTATTACCTTCTAAAAAATTAATTATTGCCAATCTCTGAGGTGTGACCCTTAAGCCTGCATCCTTAAGCTTTTCAATCATAATGCAAATCCCCACTTTTATAAGCAAATATCACCTTGTAATAGTTATAAATTGTTTTATCTTATCATGTCAATAGCTTTAGAAGTTTTTGCTCCAAAAAATGACTTCAACTTTTAAACAAGGTTAATTTTTTTGTTTTTTGGGTATTTTAAATATTAGAGAAAGAACAAGTAAATGAAATAATGTAAATAGGTTACCAAATGGAGGTGTATCATGAACGCAACAACAACAAGTTGGATTGTCGTTGGAATTGGCATTGTGGTGTCACTAATCGGGTGGTATATGACAGGTATGTTAGGCACCGGCATTATGGGTTTTGGTCTTGCTTGGATTTTGCTGGGCATACTGGATATGTTTAGGCCTGCTGTGCAGGTTAATGAAGAACGAGCTAAATAAAAACCGCCTCGGCGGTTTTTATTTTTTAGAGGATGTTCCTGAGTCTATCCCATATACACATTCCCCTATCTCTGTTACAATGTATAATTGGGGTAGGTGTTAACTAATGAAATGGCTAATACCAATATTGCTGATATTGACAATCAATGAATATTTTGCGCGTCAGAGTAAACTTCGAAAGAATAATAACATCGGCGCGTTATTCCACCTTGCAGGACTGATATTTCTCTTTATTGCACTGGTACTTACAACTTACTTTGTTTTCTCCGGAAGGGTGTGAAAACTTGCAGGACAATGTAAAATGTATGAACCTACGTTTTTCTAATGACCTTTACGACTGTGTCTTTAATATCTGGCAGAGAGACATTCCCTCCTACATAGCATGGCAGGATAAAAAAGAGTATCCTCTGCCGCAAAAGGAAGAGTGGATATTAATAGCCTGCGATTCTTATGATATCGATTCCCAGTACCGGGGTAAATATGTAATGCTAGCACAATGCGAATCTAACCCACGGCGGGAAAAACGGGATCCAGAGGGTAAGAAGACAGGCATACATTTAACCGGTCACATTTTCTTACCCCACCCGGTAGACATAATTTCCACTATAAAAAAAGGCTTCTGGAATGAACTATCCCTGCCTGAGGCCCAAGAAATTCTCAGGCAGGGTGATCTGCATGGATTTACCTTCTCTCATTCTTTTAATAAATAAAACCTCTCCGAAGAGAGGTTTTATTAAAGCACTGCCTTTTTAAACTCTTCCACTCCAACCCGGTCCAAGAAACGAGCTGTCCTTTCCTTTTTCTTTGCATTTTCCTTATAATATTGAAGACATTTATTAACTAATTCTATAACTTCATCTTCTTTTAGCCCTTCGGCTAAAACATCTCCTATACGAGGGCGTCCGCCTGAATTTCCACCAAAAACAATAGTCCACCCACTCTTTTTACCAAAAATACCCACGTCACGCACATAACCTTCAGCACAATTCATGGGACATCCGGAAACACCGATTTTAGCTTTGGCGGGAAGTTCCATGCCTATGAAAGTCTGATCTAGCTTTCCACCCAGGCCCAAAGAGTCTTGTAACCCAAACTTGCATACTGCAGTACCCGGGCAAGCTTGCACATAATGCATACATAATTCTACAGCCCGGCCAATATCATTACCCAGGTCATTCCATACATCATCTATTATTTCAGGCTTTAGTCCAACCAGCGCCATACGCTGACCGGAAGTTATCTTGATGATTGGTATTTCATACTTACGCGCTGTTTTGGCAATGGTTTCTAAGGTATCGGGATTTACTAAACCCAATGGTGTTCGGGGCACAATAGCATATGTCTCCTTATCCCGTTGAATAAACGCTCCTTTTGGTGCATCTACCATATCTACCGCCTCCTTTAATTATTAAATATGCTTAAAAATATCCGCCAAGCACTTGGGATTATCATAAACAACGTTACCAATTACTATAGTGTCTACTAAATCTAACATCCTTTTGGCCTGATCCGCCTGTTTTATCCCCCCGCCGTAAACCACATGTAGATTTTTACTTTCCCTAGCAGCGGCCTCAACCAGGTAAGGATCTCCGAATACGCCACTGTACTCTATATATAAAACCGGGATTCCCAATAATTGTTCGGCAAGCACCGCATATGCAGAGGCACTTTCCGCATTTACCGGAGCAGCACCGGTTACCATGCCGGCTGCAGAATAAGGGTTACATATTACATAGCCTTCGGTTACAACGTTATTCCAGTTAATAATTTCTCGGTATTTCATTACCGCCTGGTGGTGTAGACCGGTAATCCATTTATAATCTACGGAATTCAATACTAAAGGAATAAAATGAGCATCAACTTCATTTACTACAACCCCGGGGTCTGAAATTTCCTGCACAACTACACCTGAATAGCCAAAACGGCGCACATTATCAACCAGCCGCCGCGTATTTTCCCGAGTTACCCCCTGCGTTCCACCAACCATAATGGCTTCAGGACTGCAGTCTAATACAGCGGAAAGGGAATCCGGGGTAAGGGCCTTGTGTGGATCCAGCTTAATAACAACCCGCCATTGCCGCCAATTGACAGGGTCCCACATATAGATTTCATCCTCCAACCGAGTAAAATTACAATACTTTGCCACTGCCAAATATCACCTTAGTTTTCCGTGAGAGGCGATGGGCTGTCTTTATATAGCGAACGGTACCGGTTTTCGCTCTCATAACTAAAGAATCAGTTTCAGCCATATCACCGCCTAACATTCTAACGCCTTTCAACATCTCCCCGTCCGTTACACCTGTTGCCGCAAATATTGCATCGTCACCCTTCACCATGTCATCCATAGTAAGGATACGACTAATATCATCAATACCCATTTCTTTACAACGCCTGCGTTCCTCATCGTCTTCGGGACATAAGCGTGCCTGCATTTCAGCGCCCATACATTTAAGAGCAGCGGCGGCAATAACACCTTCCGGCGCACCACCGATGCCGGCACAAATATCAATACCGGTTTCGTCAAAGGCTGTCGCAATGGCCGAAGCGACATCACCATCTCCAATCAAACGTACCCTGGCCCCGGCACGGCGAACCCCATCAATAAGTTCTTGATGCCTGGGTCTGTCTAAAATCATTACAATACATTCTTCAATTTTTTTATTATTAGCCTTAGCAACAATTTCCAAAGTTTTTTCTATTGGATCGTCTAAATGGACTTTTCCGGCAGCGCGAGGACCCACCGCCAGTTTGTCCATGTACATATCGGGAGCGTACAAAAGGTTTCCTCTATCCGCAATGGCAATTACAGAAAGAGCGTTCGGAAGCCCTTTGGCTAAAATATTAGTTCCCTCCAAGGGGTCCACAGCTACGTCTACTTCAGGAGTAGTAGCACATCCCACCTTTTCACCGATATAAAGCATGGGCGCCTCATCCATTTCGCCCTCACCAATAACTACTGTACCACTTATAGAAACTGTATCAAACATGGCTCGCATCCCGTTTGTTGCCGCCTCGTCCGCTTCATTCTTTTGCCCTCTGCCCATCCAACGCGATGATGCCAGCGCGGCCGCCTCGGTTACACGAACCAATTCCAGAGCAAGCTCTCTGTCCATAAATGTCACACTCCCATATTATTAGATAGCTTATTAGTTACTTCATCTGTATTGTATTATAACAGAAAGGGCAAATAAAGTTATTTTTCCCTCGGTCACTTTGCAAGAGCATTTTGCCCCCTCTAAATCTTGACAATTCTTGGTTTGCCCAGGCTACTTTTTCATGGTAAAATACTGTCAGCTATTGTGTTTTTTTAGGATGAAAATGAATGAATTGACATATAAGGGAGGCTGAAAATGACAGAGAATGGCGCAAAAGCCCAGCTCCATCGCTACAAACTAATTGGAGTAGCTGTTGCGGTTTTGTTAAGTCTAGCCCTCATCCTTGGGCTACATTCCGGTAAAGTATGTACTGTAATAGTAAATGGTAAAATCATAGCCTATGCAGAAAACGAAAGCGCAGTGAATAAAACAATCGAAACACTGGCTGCTCAAAAGACGAAGCAGTTGGACCAAGAAGTTACACCGGAAGCTGGTATAGAGCTTAAAACAGTTAAAAGCGCTAAAACACCGCTCAATGAGAAAGACTTAACCCAAGTACTAGCGGATAAAGTTAATTTTGTAACTAAAGGTACCGTAGTTGAAATTGACGGTAAGCCACAGCTCACCTTTAATAATCGCCAAACAACTGACAAGTTCTTCAATCAATTAAAGGAAAAGTACACAACTGGCGAAAATTGTGAGCTAAGCTTTGAGGAGAATATTAACATTACCGACAAACAGGTGAACATAAAAAACTTGGATACCATTGAAAATGCTTTGCACCTGGCAGAAAACGGGAAAGGCGAACCAGAGATACATATCGTATCAGAAGGTGACACCCTCTGGGATCTAGCTCGAGACAATGATTTGACAGTTGAGCAATTGGACAAGCTAAACCCCGGAGTAACTGAGAATTTACAGCTTGGGCAAGAAATTAAGGTATCCGGCTCTGCACCTTTATTCACGGTACTTTCCAGTTACGAGATAACTGAAAAGGAAATAATACCCTTTACCACCATATATAGGCAGGATTCCTCCATGGCTTTAGGAACAACGAAATCTGTTCAAGAAGGCCGCCAAGGAGCTAAAAACGTTACTTATCAAGTCCTTGCAGAAAATGGCAGAATAACTGAAAAAACCGAGATAAAAAAAGAGATTCTGGAAGAATCAGTTTCCAGGATTGTCAAAAAAGGAACAAAGTTTGTTCTCTCTTCTCGGGGTGGAGGTTTGATCTGGCCGGTAGCTGGAAGTATCACTTCGCGCTATGGTTCCCGCTGGGGCGGGACGCATTCCGGCATTGATATAGCGTCCAGCTATGGCACATCCATACGGGCCGCGGGTCCGGGACGGGTGACTACTGCAGGATGGG
The DNA here is from genome assembly GCA_009711705.1 of Bacillota bacterium. Classification (GTDB taxonomy): domain Bacteria; phylum Bacillota; class Desulfotomaculia; order Desulfotomaculales; family VENG01; genus VENG01. The sequence continues at coordinate 120,142 of VENG01000023.1, read as the reverse complement.
GAGGGGGTTACGGCCGTACAGTTGTTGTTTCGCACGGTAACGGTATCTACACCCGCTACGCCCATATGTCTTCTATTGCTGTAAGCACAGGACAATACGTTGATCGAGGTCAATTTATAGGTCGTGTGGGAACATCAGGCAATTCCACAGGCCCTCACTTGCATTTTGAAGTTGTTAGGAATGGCGTAACATCAGATCCCTTACGATTTTTATAATTAATTGCCACAGTAACCGGGGAAACCCTCGGTTACTTTTTTACGTTATAATGACATCTTTGCTTGCCTGGAATAAGACAACCTCAAGTTGGGCAAAATTAACTTCTCAATAACCAGCGGCAGGATATTGCACGACCATGTAGAAGTAAAAAGATGCCGCGCCACGAGCGTCTTACCTGTAATAGCTAAATTACCTGTGTCTATATGTTGGAGAATTTTGTATTATATGAGAGGTGGAAACAATGTCCAGCCCCGCCCCCATTGGAATTTTCGACTCCGGAGTAGGCGGACTGTCAGTAATGCAAAAAATAAGGGAATTACTTCCTCAAGAAGATCTAATATATTTTGCTGATTCTGCTTATTGCCCTTACGGTATTTGCCCCCCTGAACTGGTCCATAACCGTACATTGGCCCTATGTGAGTTTATGGTTTCATTGGGCGTAAAACTGGTCGTTGTAGCTTGCAATACTGCATCCAGCGCCAGTTTGAATAAACTGAGAGAATTGCATAGTATTCCTATAATCGGCATGGAACCCGCACTGAAACCCGCATCTCATATCACGAAGAACAAAAGAGTAGGAATTCTAGCTACGGGTGTTACTATTGCCGGCGAACGGTTTAACTCTTTAATTAAACGTTATGCTAACGGTATCAAAGTGATATCACAGCCCTGTCCCGGCTTGGTGGAATTGGTTGAAGCAGGAGAAACAAATGGCGAAAAGGTTGATCAAATGTTGAAGCTATACCTAGATTCTCTGATCAAAGAAAATGTTGATACTGTTGTTTTGGGCTGCACTCATTACCCATTTCTAAATCCTGTGATTAAGATGATAGTTGGTGATGGCGTTGAAGTTATCGACACCGGCGAGGCGGTGGCAAAATGGGTAAGCCAAGTACTCAAAAAGGAAGATTTAAAAACGCCTCACATAAATCCGGGCACTGAAAGATTTTACACTACAGGCGAGCCTGAAAAAGTGCAAGAAGTGATTACAAAACTTTGGAACAGCAGTAGGCAAATAACGGTCAAACATGTCGTTGTTTAAATCTAAAAGTACCGAACATCCTTTGCAAAATAAAAGTGAGGGCAGGTTAATTAAACATACCTACCCTCACTTCCCGCGTTTATTTGGAAGGAATTTGTTTTCATTTGTTTTTTACTCCTTCCTCTTCTGATGCTTTAATGTCCCAAACATCTTCTTCAACATCATGGCTAATTTTTTCTAAACCTATACTTCTTAGTATTTCCTCAATCAAGTCATTTCTCACGTCTTCACCTCCCTGTCTATTTTTAGTATAAACCTGTATTGTTAATTTTAAATGAAGTTAGTGTTAATTAAGTTAGTAGTATCTTAGCAAACAATACCCTGTCTTTTTTCCTGATAACACCTTACTAGACAGCGATTGCCACCTCAGTTACAATTAACATATCGATTAATCTTTTTCGTGCGAAAAGATTGGGGAGATAGAACATGATAAAAACAACTATAATCATGGGAGTGGCCGCCATTTTACTGGCAATACTGAGCTTTATGCGAGGGGGATGGGAACAGCTTTTAAAAGGGCTTGTACTTAGTGGAGAAATGCTTTTGCAAATTACTCCGTTATTATTGCTGGCCTTTGCCACAGCAGGGCTCATTTCCGCGGTCATCTCTAAGGATACCGTTTCCCGCTGGTTGGGACGGGAAGCAGGATGGAAGGGCCTTTTACTGGGTGCCCTGGCAGGAGCTCTGGTGCCGGGTGGGCCTTACGTTTTTTTCCCTTTGGCTGCTACTTTTCTGGTTTCCGGCGCAGAAATCGGTACAGTCATTGCCTTTGTGACAGCTAAAAACCTCTGGACACTCAGCCGCTTACCTATGGAAGTAGCACTCATTGGGCCTGAAATAACACTTATACGTTATGTGATTACATTTATCTTTCCCTTTGTTTTGGGTCTTGTTGCTAATTTTCTTTTTTCCGGTTACACGGAGAAAATTCGTGCAGGGATACGTGAACTGCAAAAGTCACAAGAGGCTAAATCAAAACACTGATTAGAGGTGATTATATTGCTCATTGCTTTGATAGTATTATTTTTTATGGCTGCAGCTCTTTTTATCATTGCCTACAGGCGAGGGGATAACTCGCACGTTAAGGGATTGACAGTAGGCAAAAAAATGTTTACGGGATTAATCCCTATGCTAATTATGGCCTTTCTGGTTGCCGGCCTTATCCAGGTTGCAATTCCCCCGGAGGTAATTCGTTCATGGTTAGGCGAAGAGGCAGGACTAAGGGGGATTCTTATCGGCACCCTCGCCGGTGCACTAATTCCCGGTGGCCCCTACGTTTCATTTCCCATCATTGCAGCTATTTATAAGGCCGGCGCCGGCACTGGCACAGCAGTAGCAATAATTACAGGGTGGGCAATGCTTGGGGTAGGACAATTACCCTTCGAATTGGCCCTTATAGGTCCACGCTTTATGATGGTTCGACTGTGTTCTGTTTTTGTTGTGCCCCCGGTTGCGGGAATTGCTGCTCAGTATATTTTTGGCGGCGGTTTTTAGCACTTTAGGAAAGTATAGCCCTTGCCATATATGGCGCCATGTGCCCAGAATGGATATAAGGGAACTGATTTAACGCGCTTTTCTTGTTATTCACTCTTTTGATTTGGAAAACCCCTCACCAAGGACTTCACTGGCATCGGAAATATACATAAACGCTTTATCATCAACACCAGACACGATAGCTTTAAGCCGGGCAATTTCAAAGCGATTAACCACGCAGTTTATCACCATTTTACTCTCGTGGGTATATGCGCCCTGACCGGTTAAAAAAGTAACCCCCCGGTGCAATTCAGACATAATTCTATTCGCTAATTCCTCTGACCGGTCAGATATTATAATTACCGCCTTGCTTGTATTCATGCCGACTATGACGGCATCTGTCACCCGGCCGGAAACAAAAATACTGATGATGGAATAAAGGGTAAGTTGTAAAGGAAAAAAAGCCAGGGAAAGCAAAATAATCAAAAAGTTGGAATAAAAGAGAACCTCTCCTACCCCTAAGTTACGGTTGCGGTGCAAGATCATTGCTATTATGTCCACACCCCCTGTAGACCCCCGGCCACGAAAAACGAGGCCAAACCCGGCCCCTGTCAGTGCTCCGCCGGAAATCGCTGCTAACAGGATATCCATATTGGGAACAGGCAGCATATTCCTGGTTAGCGGCAAAAAAACCGTTAAGACAACGGTACCTAACAAACTGTATATTAGAAAGAGCCTATTCACTGCTCGACTCCCCCACCAAAAAACAGGTAAATTAATTAGTATTATGGATAAAAATACCGCTATGTGCAACGTATAGTGAATAACCAGCGCAAGGCCGGCCACACCACCGGTTAATAGCTTGTGTGGAATAATTAATGTATTAAGACTTGTAGCCACCAGAAAGCAGCCGGCAATGATTATGCTTATATCCATTGCTGTTCGGCGAACCGTTCCTGAACTGTGTGCTGTTTTTGACCATGCTTTTAATTTTTTCATAGCCTCGCCCCAAACTCTAAAACTCAGCCCCAAGCACACCCCACCGATCTTCCGCCCAAAATAATATTATGTATAATCATTATCACTCCCAAAGTTTTTTTAATTTACCCTTATATTAAACTTATAACTCTTTACTAAGTATCAAAGTTAACCATGGATGAAAAAACAACCACCGGTGGCAGAATATATGATAAAATACAAACCGAATTCGATTTTTGGAGGTTTCAAAAATGATTGACCCTATAGCATTTGAACTTGGCCCGTTTGTCGTTCGCTGGTACGGTATCATTATGGCCTCAGCCTTTTTAATTGGGATTACTTTGGCCTATTACCGTGCTTCCGCTAATAACATTGACCCTAATCATATTCTAAACATGGTAACCGTTATTATTCCAGCTGCCATCATAGGTGCCAGAGCTTACTACGTAGCCTTTGAATGGGAGAATTACGCGGGAGATTTTTTGGAAATAATCGCCGTATGGCACGGAGGACTAGCCATTCACGGTGGAGTAATCGGTGGCGTTATTGCCGGTCTGATATATGTAAGAATTTACAGCTTACCGGTCTGGAAAATTGCGGACATTATGGCACCCAGTTTAATTTTAGGTCAAGCAATAGGGCGATGGGGCAACTTTATTAACCAGGAAGCTCACGGGGGGGCAGTATCAGAGCAATTTATTAACTACTTCCCTGCTTTTATAAAAAACCAAATGTACATAAACGGCCAGTACTATCACCCGGCCTTTCTTTACGAATCCATATGGAATCTTATTGTCTTCCTATTATTAATTTTTAGATGGCCCAGGAAAAAATTTCAGGGTGAGATAGCAATGTTATACCTTGTATTGTACTCCACCGGCCGGTTCTTAATTGAAGGCATACGTACTGACAGTCTAATGATGGGACCTTTTCGTGTAGCCCAGCTAATCAGCGTCGCTTTAATTATTATCGGTCTCACCGCTTTGATCAAAGGTTTTAGAAATTCAAAAAATCTTTAGCCAGCGGATCAAGTGAACTCGTTCAGCTAAAGCTGAACATCGGTGCTTAAGAGGAAAGGGGACACACCTCCTGTGGAGGAATGTCCCCAACTGGTGGGATTCAACCCCACCTTAAGAAAAAAAGTGCAAACTCCACTTATAGAAGTGGGAGTCTTAGAAATCAGATCAAAGCCAATAAACGGATACTTTTTTATTGGTCTTTTTTTATATTAATGAAATTATGTGTACAAAAGGAAAACTTTTGGCAAAATACTAAAGGATTTTATCTTTATGTGAAGAATGCTAGTTTGTCCTTATCAATTTTCAAATATATTAGAAGGAGGTCGTAAAAAGTTGTCTGTAGAACGTGAACAGTGGGGAACACGAGCCGGATTTATCCTTGCAGCTATCGGTTCGGCCATTGGCCTTGGTAATATTTGGCGCTTCCCCTACGCAGCTTATGAAAGCGGCGGTGGTGCATTCTTGATTCCGTACTTATTTGCATTATTGACTGCCGGTATCCCGGTACTCATCCTGGAGTTTGCACTAGGTCACAAGTACCGTGGCTCAGCACCTCTGGCCATGGCAAAAGCCAACCCCAAGTTTGAATGGCTGGGTTGGTGGCAGGTAGTTGTAGCTTTTGGAATTGCAGTATATTATGTAGGTGTTATAGCCTGGGCTATTTCTTACACAGGCTTTTCACTAACCCAAGCCTGGGGAGCCGACCCTGAAGGATTCTTCTTCGGTACTTACCTGGGGCTGGCCGAAGGCGGGCTATTTGATTTTGGCGGTTTCCGTGTGGGTATTTTGATACCCCTTCTCATTGCCTGGTTAATAAATTTTGTTGTTCTTTACAGCGGAGTTCGAAAAGGTATCGAGCTGGCCAACAAAATCTTTATTCCGGTGTTAATTTTTATGATCCTTGCAATTACCGTTAGGGGATTAACACTGCCAGGGGCCATTGACGGGTTGAATTACCTCTTCAGGCCCGATTTTAGCGCCATAACAAATTGGGAGGTATGGATTACCGCTTACGGGCAAATCTTCTTCACCCTAAGTATTGGTTTTGCAATTATGACAGCGTATTCCAGTTATTTGCCCAAGAAAAGCGATATTGTAAATAATGGATTCATAACCGGCCTGGGCAACTGTGGGTTCAGCTTGCTGGCAGGTATCGGAGTATTTAGTATTGTGGGCTATATGGCCCACGCTTCGGGGCAGCCCTTTGAAGAAGTGGTGACCCAAAGTTTAGGTCTGGCCTTTGTTGCTTTTCCCAGCGCCATAAGCCAGATGCCTGGCTCGCCTGCACTTTTCGGAGTATTGTTCTTCCTTTCTCTAGTCTTCGCAGGCCTGTCTTCATTTATATCCATTAACGAGGCATGTGTTTCCGCCTTGATGGATAAATTCGGGGCAGCCAGGAAAAAAGTTGTACCAATTTATTGCTTGGTTGCCGGGGGCATCAGTCTTTGGATGGCTACCAATGCAGGCCTATTTTTCTTGGATATTGTTGACCATTTCTGCAACTCTATCGGTATCGTCTTTGGTGTTATATTCGAGGCCCTGTTGATAGGCTGGTTCTTTAAAATCCATGTTCTTAAAGACCATGTTAATGCCATTTCCGATTTTCCTGTTGGTGGATGGTGGCCTTTCACTATTAAGTTCGTTACCATTGCTATATTGGGTTATTCCGGTATTAAAAACGTCATTTCCGACTTAACTACCCCCTATGGCGACTATGCATGGTCCTCCATCATCGCTGTAGGCTGGATGGTACCCATTCTAGCCATAGTTTTGGGTGTTGTATTGTCGTCTATGGGCTGGAAAAACCGGGAAGTATTGCGTGATTAATTAAAGTGTTTACAGGGAGGTTGAACAATGGAGCCCGGAGCAATTGCCATGATGATTTTTGGTATCGTTCTATTATGGGGCGGCACTGCCCTTTGTATTGGAATTGCAACCAAAAAACGTTTTGATTAAAGAAATTAAGGTCGGGATCTTACCCGACCTTAATTTTGATCTGATTACCAAGACTCCCACTAAAATGTTAACAGCAAAACTTTTGCTGTCGCATGCATGACTGTACAATGTCGAATTCTGTGTCAAAATAACAAAGCCAGTCTAAACGTTTTAACCTTAATCCCTTTAGCCCCGCAAGGGGTCTTTTTTTTTACGTGTCCAGCAGCAGGTAAACATAAACATTATGACGAAGGTTTATGTCATAATGCAGGAAAACAGGGGGAAATAATAATGGCAAATGATTTGCATCAGGATATAATACAGCGATTGGAGAACGGCACACTGGAAGAGCTTAATCCTAAAGAAACTTTTTTCTTTCAATGTACTGATGAGTGCATGGGAAACTGCTGCCAAAATATAGATATCCTACTTGACCCCTGGGATGTGGAGACCATGTCCCGGCACCTTAAGATCTCAGGTCAAGATTTTGTTAAGACTTATTGTATTCTGGATATGGATAGCGGGATGGGATGGCCATCCGCTCAATTGAAACACGTTGCCCAGGGTACTTGTGCCTTTATGCTTGATGACGGTAGATGTTCGATTTACACTGCACGGTCAAGGAACTGCCGAACAGCGCCCATCGCAAGGGCAGTTAGGTTTCAAACAAATAACGGAAACCAGGAATCCGTCGAGAAAATTTTCATGATTAACCCTACTAATTCGTGTCAGGGTCACAAATCGAGTAAAAAATGGACAGTTCAGGGATGGCTTGAAGACTCCAATGCCTACGAATACTACGAGCTATCCGACATTCATCTCGAACTTATATACTATGCCGTTCAAACTCTTCATAGCAAACAGTGGTTGTCCGAACCGGTAATGAAAATGATGATACCATTCCTTTACGCACCGGACATCCTCCGTGTAAAGCTGAGCATCACCTTAGAAGATGTGGGTCATAAAGAATTTTATAAACGTCGCATGCGAGCACTCAGGCTTATTCTGACTGAGATGGCAGCTAACCTGGGCTTTGGCCCCGAAGTTGGACAACAGAATAAAAAAGGCAGTCAAAGCCTGATGGAAATGGCAAGAGAAACGTTAGTAAAAGAGTAGGAGTGAAAGGTGGTTTGATATGACCCGGGAGGAATTTAGGCTTAAAGGAATTCTATATGCAGCGGCAACGCTGGTTTTACCCTTCATAGGGCTGGCAACCTTTTACATTACCCCCCGCTCACCGCTGGTTCTCATTTTATTTTACGGCGGTCCGGTTGCCCTGGCAGCAGTATTCATAGTCATGAAGGCTAAAGAGAAAAGGATCCCTTGGGAAAGATATCAATGCCCTCGTTGTGGAGAGTTCTTTGAGGCAGAGCCTAAAGAGGGTAAGGTCAAACATTTACATTGTCAAGGTGAAGTTTATATAGAAACAGATTAAAAAGCGCGCTAAATGATTTTCCTTAGCGCGCTTTTGTGTTGATTTAAACATAAACAGCTACCGTCCGGTAAAAAATAAAACAAGATTAATTCCTATTCTTCAAATAATCGTGACTTAAAAGGAGGTGAATCATAATGAAAAGACCGGAATTTATTTTTGAAAAAACCTCTGTATACAATAACCCTCCCGATCCCTACTTTGTCGACGAACCCACTATACAGCATTTTGCCCCGAACCATTACGGTACAGGGCGTGTTTATGTTCCCCCAAAACCGTAACCATTAGTTTAAAGCCACCGCATTCTTTAGGGTGGCTTCAGTTCTTTATCCCTTCGAAAAAAACATTCTTACCGCAAGAGCAACCAGAATAAGCGCAAAAATCTTATTAAATAAGTTAGTAGGCACATATTCAACTAAACGAGATCCCAATTGCGCCCCTAAAACTCCCCCGATACCAAGCAAGACCCCCAGTCTTAAGTCCACATGCTGCAAACTCGCATGGGCAGCCAGTGCCGATATGGAAATAATAAATATTGTTAAAAAAGAAGTTCCCACAGCCTTATAAGACTCGTAACCTAACATTATTAAAAGGGGGACCACCAAGAATCCTCCCCCCAGACCCGTAAAACTGGCCAAGATACCTACACCCACACCCAACGATAATAAAAGTAAAGTAGACACCAGCAAGCCTCCCACTGATTCATCTAAAAAAATATATCCATGAAGATTAATATTTGACACTTTCCTTTAAAGTAATTATTTTCGTTAATTAATCATATTCCTCCACATCATGCCAATATACAATATATGGCATAATGGCCCTCCCAAATATTTGGGAGGGCCATTATTTATGTTGTTCTTCAAGTACCGAATAATTTCACTAGAAATCTTGCGCCCAGGTAGCCAGCGGCACCTCATATTGGTGCGCAAAATCTTTATTGGACGGTCGAACCCTTACAGTATACCCTATGGTACCCTGCAGTTCCAGCGGAACTTCGCCCGCAAAGGTGTATTCACCTTCTACAGCCTGTCCATCCATTACCATCGGTACAGTCACAACGTTTCTAAGTCCATCCCCATCTTCTTCCCCATAAGCAATTTCCGCAATTACATCATCATGGTGAATGGGACCTAACTTTACATTAGCTTGCAGGCTTAAGTGGTCACCTTTTTGCATATCTGCGCACCCGTTGCAATGTACATTGTTAATTGCTATGTGATGCCAGTTTTCTTCGATGTTTTGCTTGTAGTTTCTGACCCTGTTGGCCAATTCAAAATTGTTTTGGGTAAACTGAATCCAACGGTCCATAAGCCTGACATAATAAGTGTCGGCATATTCCTGCACCATTCTTCTTGTGCAAAAAACAGGAGGAACTGTGATCATCGAATTTTTCATCCACTGCATCCACCTGCGGGGAACCCCATCCTCTCGCTGATAATAAGAGGGAAGAATTACATTTTCCAATAAATCATAGAGATATTCAGAGTCATTTACATCCTGCATTTCTTCCTCAAAATCATCACTGCCTGGCCCTCCAATGGCAAAGCCATTTTGCCCGTTATAAGCCTCCGGCCACCAGCCGTCAAGCACGCTACAATGTAGCACGCCATTTGCGGCGGCCTTCATGCCGCTTGTGCCACTGGCTTCCATCGGCCAACGAGGAGTGTTTAACCATACATCCACTCCCTGGACTAGATAACGGGCTGTATTAATGTTAAAGTCTTCCAAGAATACTATTTTGCCCCTAAAAGGTTCCTCATTTGATATTTCGTAAATCTGTTTAATTAAGCGTTGTCCCTCGTTATCTTTTGGATGCGCCTTGCCTGAAAAAACCAATTGCAGCGGCATTTCCGAATTGTTCATAATTGCGGCCAGTCTCTGTTTATTTCTAAAAATCAATGTAGCTCTTTTATATGTTGTGAACCTGCGGGCAAAACCGATGGTTAAGAAGTGGGGGTTAAGGAAATCCTCTACTTCCCTCAGCCGTGGTTCCTCCTCCCGGTTACGTCTACGTTTTTCAAATAATGTTTCTCTAATGAAATTAATCGTTTTAGACTTATTGGCCAGGTGTACATTCCAGAGCTCGTGGTCAGGAATTGACCGTACATTTTCCCACAGCTGCTTGTTGGTCAAATTTTTGCGCCACTCAGGTCCCAGATGAATTGTCAATAATTCTTTAATTTCGTCGGATAGCCAGGTTTCCATGTGAATTCCATTGGTAATGGAGCTAATAGGTACCTCGTCCAAGGAAAGGTGCGGGTAAACGCCGTGAAACATCTTCCGGCTCACTTCCCCATGCAACTTACTAACACCATTACAATACCCTGACAGGCCAATGGCCAACAATGTCATATTGAAGCCTTTACTTCCTTTTTTACGTCCCAAATCCATGAAGAAATCACGGGTAACACCAAGCTGGTCTACAACTTGGCCTAAATAGGTTTCCACTAAGTCAGGAGGAAAAATGTCATGCCCGGCAGGAACCGGCGTATGGGTCGTGAATAAAGTATTTGATTTTACGGCTTCTTTAGCAGAATTAATAGGAATTCCCAACTGTACTAATTCACGTAACCTCTCAACGGTAGAAAAAGCAGCATGCCCCTCGTTCATATGCCAGGCAAAAGGCTCTATTCCCATAGCCCGTAGAGCTTTCACCCCACCTATTCCCAAAAGAATTTCCTGCTTAATTCTGTTTTCATCATCACCCCCGTATAAACGCGAAGTTAACCTGCGGTTCTCGTCGGTGTTACGCGTAATATCCGCATCTAACAGGTATACTTTTACCCGCCCCACCAGTACCTCCCATACCCTCAAGTAAACATCTTTGTGACCACAATCAACTTCTATAATTAAATCACTGCCATCTTCCCTGGTAACAGGCGTCATAGGCATTTCACGAAAATTGAGGTGAGGATATCGAGCTTCCTGCCAACCTTCCCGGTTAATCCTTTGAGCAAAATATCCATGTTTATAAAGTAGTCCGATACCCACAAAAGGTAATCCCAGGTCACTGGCCGCTTTAACATGATCCCCGGCCAATACCCCTAAGCCACCAGAATATATCGGTAATGATTCATGTAGGCCAAATTCAGCACAGAAATACGCAATCACTCTGCCATCATGCTGGGGATAGGCCTGTTCAAACCATTTTTGTTCTGTCATGTAGCGGTCAAATTCAGCCATTACCCAGTCACATTTTGCCTGAAAAATTGAATCCTGGGAAACGCGCTCTAAGTCATCCTGATTAATGTGGATAAGAAACTGCACCGGATTGTGGTGAACTTTTTCCCACAAATCCTTGTTCATGTAGGGAAACAACTCCAGCGCCTGCGGATGCCAACTGAACCAATAATTTTTGGCAATCTCCGTTATCCGGCTTACCCTCTCCGGCATACGGGGATTCACAGACACAGTACGGAAAAAAAACATCTGGTTTACCTCCATACTTTTTTGACTTTTGATATATTGTGCCAAAAAATATGAGCTTCCTATTCATAGGAAGCTCTTTTAATTCCCTTATTTCATTTTTAGTTTATATGGCCTGCTAACTCCGCCACAGTCCGCAACCTTAATTCTCCATCTTCGTATACCTGTACAGGTGCATTATCATTTTTAAAATGATGTAATCTCTCTCCCGCAGTATTTACCGCTAACAGTGCCCGGGCTGCGTAACCACGCACGGTAGGGTCATTGTTATCCAACAATTTAATTATGCCGGGCAGGACATGTTTTATAAATTCAGGCCTCAATTCTCCTAAAGTACCTGCTGCCCACAAACAGCTCCGGCGCAATAATTCTTCGTCCAAATAGGATACGGCAATGGACCCATAATCATAGAACTCTTCCGGACATTTTTTTACTATTTCAGCCATGGCTTCCGGGGCACTCCAGCCAATGCCGCCCGATTCCTCGGTAACCGACCATAAGAGCTGTCGCAGTATATTTCTCACCGACCACGTATCGCGCTCGGCAATTACACTGCTTACCATACCCAATGCCTCTATGGCCCTTTTACGCACCAGTTCATCAACGCTGTATAAATACCGAAAAATATGACGTACCACCCGCTTATCTTTCCGGGCCAAAGTCAATAAATAATCGAAGTCTTTTTTTTGGAGACAATATTCAACTTTTGTCTTTGATACCATAGGGATTCCGTTACAGAAAACCTATAAAAACTTACAAGTTTTCACTTCCTAATTCATCGAGCCCGGTTTTGCCGAAGCTACTCCCGTTTGATATAGCTCTCCAAAGGCTTAAATTCCCGACTAACGAATCGGTACATATCCGCAAGTGCTTTTAGATGCTAACTTGCGAATTGTTTTAATCCGTAGTGTTTGAGATTAATACTGGCGTTTACATCCCGGTTAATATTCAAGCCGCAATGCTTGCAATAATAAGTACGGTCAGATAATTTCAGGTCTTTCTTTATTGAACCACATTGACTGCACTGCTTACTGCTGGGATAGAACCGGTCTGCCAGTACCAGTGGGATTCCGTTCCAATCACATTTATAACTTAGCTGACGCTTAAATTTATAAAGTTTTTGTTCTTGAACGGCGCGAGCTAAGTGCTTGTTTTTCATCATGCCATTAATGTTTAAGTCTTCGATGGCAATAAAAGCTGGCTTGGCTTTCACCAGCTTGGCTGTGGCCTGATGAACGTGATTAAGGCGGATATTTTTTAGCCTCCGGTGAACAGAAAGGATTTTCTTTTCCAGTTTTAATAGGTTGCAAGTCTTTCTGTAACGGTTCTCACCACCCTTTTTGAGTTTTTCATAATGCCGACTTGCTTGGCGCTGCAATCGTCTTAGTTTTTTAGTTAACCGGCGAATTTCTTTTGTTTTGTTAATGTTTTTTATTTTTTCGCCGCTGTTGAGAATGGCTAAATCCTTTACTCCTACGTCAATGCCAATGCCTTCGGTTTTAGGTTGATAGTTAATGTTATTTTCTAGCTCAATACTAACGGAAAGATACCAGTAGAACCCGTCAAAGCTTATTCGTGGATTGCTGTATTTGCCTGCTGGAATACGATCTTTTTCCGCGATTTTAACCCAACCGATTTTCTCCAATCTGGCCTTGCCGTTAAAGATTACCAGCTTGTCCTCGCGCTGAAAAAACCTCGGCCTACTCTTATGTTTACTCTTAAACTTTGGATGACCATTTAAGTCATAAGCGGTGAGTTTTTTACCAGTTCTCTTGGCTTTTTCGATGGTCTTGGGAGTGTATTTTTCTGTGTTTTCCTGCTGAATTTTAAAGAAACGTTTGTAGGCTTGGTCTAAGTCCCTTACGGCCTGCTTGGGTATTTGGGCTAATACATCGCCTAACCATGCGTATTCATTAGTCTTTTTTAAGGTTGTTATTTCTTTGCGGATTTCCCCTTCGCGAATGAATTTATTACCTTCTTCAAAATTCTTTAAGTGCTTACCCAGTGCATAGTTATAGGCCCAGCGAGCTACCCCTGCTGACCGGCGAAATTTCTCTTCCTGCTCTTTTGTTGGTATGAGTTGAACCTTGAATGCTTTAATCATTTTCTTTCAGCTCCTGCAGGAGTTTCTTGGCTTTGTTCGCTCGTTTGCCCTGTAACCGACAGCTAAAGACAGTCACAATCTGAATTAGATCTTCAACTAATTCCTGTTCTTCTGTCTTTTCTGTGTGGTCGATAACTTCAATTTCACAGTTATACAGTGATGCAATAAATTCTACTAGTTCAAAACCAAAACGCAAGAGACGGTCTTTATAGATTATAACCACTTTATTTACTTCGTTGTGTAAAATACGTCTAATTAGTTCCTGTAACCCTTTTTTCTTATAGTTAATCCCACTACCTATATCAGAAATAATCTCGTAAGGTTTTCCTTGAGCCAATAAATAAGTTTGCATATTTTGAATTTGTCTTTCTAAATCATCTTTTTGTTTTTGACTACTTACCCGACAGTAACCAACAGTAATTCTATTCTTTGATGGTTTGGTAACACCTAGTACTTGTCTTAACTGATCTTCACTGTAATATCTATGACCGCCTTGACTGATGTAAGCAGGAATAAGTTTACCTTCGTTGTGCCAGTTTCTTAAAGTTTGATGAGTTACATTGATTCTTTTTGCAAACTCACCGATTGGATAGTAGTTCATATAATCACACCTTTACTATTTATAGTATAGCATTTATTGGCATTAATATCTATAAATAGCAAATGGTTATTTACAACTTTTTATAGTTATATTTTAAATGCTCTGCCCCCCTTTACCTTGTAAATATGGTCAACAGGAAACAGCAGTAAACAAGAATTATTATAGTTATTCTGCAAGACCGAATACCTGACCTGCAATGAATTTTAGTATACTTATGAGTGTTTACCGCTACCATCAAGTGTTTTTTAGGGATTATTATGGTACAATAAATCGGGAATTGAGGAAGGGGTGAGATCATTTAACTACAAAGCTGTGTTATTCGACCTGGACGGTACGCTGGTGGATTCACTACCGTTAATACTAAAAACATTCCAGGCAACCATGCTTCAAATGGATTTACACTTTAACCATGAAGAGGTTCTGTCCACGGTAGGCCTTCCGCTGCATGATATTTGTAACCATTTGGGCGGTAGCAGGGGTAAAGAACTATTTAACCGGTACCTGGAACATCAAGATGCTATTCATGATGATTATTTAGATGAATACCAGGGAACAACCGAAATGTTAAAAAGTTTAAAAGAGAAAGGGTACCGTTTAGGAATTGTCACATCCAAACGTCGTGTTATGGCAGAAAGAGGAATTAAGTTAACCGGTTTTGACAGCTTCATTGAAACATTGGTTGCACTGGAAGACGTTCCCCGCGCCAAACCGGAAGCGGAACCGGTATTAAGAGCTCTTGATAATCTACGAGCAAATCCTAAAGATGCAGTTTATGTGGGTGATAGTCCTTTTGACATCCAGTGCGGGAAGAAAGCCGGCGTAAAAACTATAGGTGTAACCTGGGGTGTATCCGGCATGGCAAAGCTACAAAAAGAGTCCCCGACAGACATAATTGATAACTGGCAGCAACTTCTATCATTTTTAGATAAACAAGGAGTTTGACAACATGACCGCCACACAAGTACTCTTGATTTTTTCCACCGGATTGGTCGCCGGCATTTTAAATACCGTGGGTGGAGGAGGTTCACTACTGTCACTGCCGGTACTTATCTTCATGGGGTTGCCTTCGGCGGTCGCTAACGGTACCAACCGCGTGGCCCTAATGGTACAAAATATTGTGGCCATCAGTTACTTCCGCCATAAGGGATATTTTTACCCCAAACTAAGTGTAATTCTTGGCATACCAGCGATTTTAGGTTCCGTTGCCGGCGCGCACTTTGCCATTACACTATCGGATGAAATGTTCAATAAAACATTAGCTGTTATCATGTTAACCGTATTGGTTTTAATTTTATGGCGTCCGGAACAAAAACTACTAAAAAAGAAACAAGACAATATAGATATCCAACAACATGAAATGGAAACAGATAATGGTAATACCGAGGGCAAGGGCGAAGGTGAAAATTTCAGCCCCATGCAATTAACGCTTGCTGCAATCACATTTTTTGGTGTGGGTTTTTACGGTGGTTTTATTCAGGCCGGTGTTGGTTTTATAATCATTGCCACTCTAACATTGATAACCGGTATGTCACTGGTCAAAATAAACAGCTTAAAGGTATTGGTAGTTGCCATATACATGCTTTCATCACTGCTTATTTTTATTTTCAGTGGTAAAGTAGACTGGATTTTAGGGTTCACTCTTGCCGCCGGAAATGCAGTAGGGGCCTACTTGGGAAGTGCATTTGCCGTTTCCAAAGGTGATAAATATATTCGGGTTTTCTTGATAGTTACGGTGATTATTATGTCTGGTAAATTACTCGGAATACATAAGTTGTTTGGTTAATGACTTAAGAGTTTCTTTAAGTGAATTCGTTCAGCTAAAGCTGAACATCGGGGCTTAAGAGGAAAGGGGACACACCTCCTGCGGAGGAATGTCCCCAACTGGTGGGATTCCAACCCACCTGAAGTAAAAAGAGGAACTCCCACTTATAGAAGTGGGAGTCTTAAGAATTTAAATTAATGGACATTAATGTCCACAGATCCTGTATTTACTTTTATATTTGCATTTCCCTTACCTTCCCCCAATTGGAAATGAGCTTCATGTGACGGTCCTGACCTGGTGGTGGCAATATTATTTGAAGAAGGTACCGATACATTTACATCCCCCACATCGGTACTGGCATCCACCAACAGATTAGATTCTTGGGGGACACGAAAAGTGACACTGCCCAAATTACTTTTTAGACTATATTCCCCGAAAAGGGCTTCTTGGGACCGCAAAGAAACTGTGCCTAAATCGCTCTCAGCCAGAACATTTCCCTTGGGATCTAACAACTTGATTTCTCCGCCACGGGTCCTGGCATCAATATCTCCCGCTATATTTCGCAATACCAGTGCACCCAATTTGGTGGAGACTTTAACGTCATTGTCTAATTCACTACAATCTATCTTGCCCAAGTCGCTGGACGCCTCAACGGGTATACCAGCCGGTACTTTAACTGTCAGATCAACAGTGTAGTCTCTATCTTCAAACTCTCGGGGGCGGGGCACCGATACCCTTAAAAGTTGGCCGTCGCGATTTATTTGGGGATCATAGTTACTGGATAAAGCCCTGCGGACATCTTCACTTTTGGCCTTACCGATAGACGTAACGTGGAGCTTTCCGTCAGCACTGGGAAGTAGCGATATGGTACCTATTTGTTGGTTAATTACCAGCCTATCTTCTCCCTCTTTTACTTCTACCGGATCACTGTTCCACGTCCAAGTAGAGCTGTATTCGTGGCCGCCATCAAGAAAGCCGCTGTCGATAAAAGTTCCGAATCTTTCACTGACACCGGTAACGGCCGCTGCGGTTCCGCTTACAAAGATCAATAAAACTATGAGTAATATACTTGGTACATGAAAGTTTATTTCCAAATCTTTTGCTGTAGCCTTACGCACAAAGTATTCCACGCCCAGGCCAACTAGCAGCAGTGGCCACAGCCGCCAAAGCCACCCTAAGGACTCCATGCCGCCAAAATTATAGACCAATAGAATCAAGCCGCCCAAGACAAGGCCCAGAGCCAATGTGACCGGTCCTACTTTAATTTTCTTTTTAGATTCCATCTTCGCTTCCCCCTTTACGCGTACTGCGATAAAGAATGAATATACCCAGACCAAGAATAAGAAGTGGAGGCACCAGGCGGTTAGCCAGGCCGTTATAAAAAAACACCTGGGGCAAAAGGTTGTTTAACAAGGCAAGTGTTCCCAGCCCAATGAGAACGTAAGCTATTATGGTGCTCCTACTGCCTATTTTTTCCCAGTCAAGCAGTGCCTGGTCCCTTACTTGATAACCATCAATCATTTGCCCTACCAATCTTTGGGTATCAAATATGGAGTAAAAGAAAATAACCGGTAAAACAAAAGGCACTAACTCATCCATATGAATGATGGAGGAGACAAAAATGGTACCAAAAAATAAAATCATGCTTTCTAATCCCCGTCTCATTAAACCTAAGTACATGTAGCCAACCCCGGGGATAAGCGATGAGACAAAAGCCCAAAACTTGCTTTTGTTACCAGGCGAAGAAATGGGCTCCTCGCTTATATGCTCGGTCTGATTCATAATTCTCTTTTCTAAACACGACCGGCAAAAGTGCTGACCGGCCACCTCTACCATACATTCATGGCAAACAGGGATGCTGCAGTCACTGCAAATTGCCTCTGCTTCTTTTTCAGCGTGATTTGTACATTGCATCTAAATTCCACTCCTCAACTGTTATCTTTCCCGTATAAGTATCTGCTGCAGAAACCACTCTCTCCACAGTATTATTAGTGATATTTGTATAACTACGGGCTACCACATTAACGTTTTGACCCAGGGCATCAAAACTGCCGGGACTCAGCCAACTGCCGCCCGCCCCGAAGAGTATCAGCGTGACTGCGGCAGCAGCCACAAGATCTTTCAGCAAACCTCGAAGGAAAACTGATTTTGCCCTCGATCCAGTGACATTGCTCCTGTCGACAGAGTATTCTTCATTTTGAATTATGGACATGATACTATCCGTGATGTCGGGGGGGGACTCCTCAGTACACCAAGTATCAAGCATTTGATCTAAAAATTCGAGTTCAGTTTTTTCAGATGAGCACCGGGCACATCCTGACAGGTGGCGGTCAATAAGCTGCTGTTCATGGGGCAAACATTCTCCGGCCAGATACCTTACCAGGCTTTCCTTTACTCGTTGGCAGCGCACTGTCTTCACCCCCCAAAAGTTTTTTTCGTAATTTTTCTTTAGCCCGGGCAATGTGAGTAGCTACAGTATTCGTAGACAATTCCAGTACATTAGCTATTTCCCGGTAACTCAACCCCTGATAGTGATACAAAATCAAAGCCATGCGGTAATTCTCAGGCAACTCCTTAATTGCACTGCGCACCCTGTCTCGCGTATCATGCCGGGCGGCTACTTCTTCCGGACTAGGCGCTGAATCAGCTAACTTTTCTACCGGAATCCCGTCACTCTCAAGGGATACATTGCGGTCTCCCTCCCTATTTTTAATTCTGACTATATCCAGACAGCGATTAGTCGCTAATCTATACAACCAAGTGGAAAATTTGGCATCTCCCCTAAACTTATCCATTGACCGGTAGGTGCGGACAAAGATTTCTTGCGTGGCATCCTTGGCGTCTTCCGGTACACCCAACATGCGTAGAGCCATATTATATATCCGGTTTTGATAGCGATTAACCAGTATCTCAAAGGCCTGCAGGTCCCCTTGCTGAATTTTTTTAACTAATATTTCATCCGTGGGCACTGTGACATCCCTCTTCTCTTCGGCCTCTATATTATTTGACGAAAGCTAAAGTTAGTTTCTTTCAAGCAAAATTAAAAAAAATATAAAAGAAAATAACAAACATTGATAATAACGGCAGCAAGCCCACCAATTACAGGCCTTGAAGCCGCAGGATTGCACTACAAAAAGGCGAATAAGAATTACTTGTATCTTTTAAATTATATCTTCACAAAGGGAGGGAGAAAAGAAACCCCGCACATAGGATGCCACGGGGTTTCTGAAAAAGACATTATGAAAAAAACACAGTTTACTCTTCTACTCACGTTTTTGTTAATCACTGCTTCCTTTAGTTTGGCAGCAAATGCAATGGCCGCCGAACACTTAGTTGCAAAAGGTGAAAGCTTGTACCAGATTGCTCAACGTTATAACACATCTGTGGATACCCTAGAAAACGGAAACGGTCTCAGCAACTCAAATATCTATGCAGGCCAAGTATTGTGGGTTCCCCAATATCATTATGTGTCTCCCGGTGAAAGTCTGTACCTGATTGGAAAAAAGTATGGTATTCGGTACAGTGAAATTGTACGTAATAACGGATTAACCACGACTGACGTTTACCCCGGGCAAAAACTGTATATTCCGGAGCAAAATGCAACAACCTCCCGGGGGTGGGGAGCCAGGCTTTCCTCGGTAGATATGGATATCCTGGCCAGGATAATTACTGCAGAAGCCGATTCTGAGTCGTTTCTCACCAAGGTTGCCGTAGGAGCAGTTGTCCTCAACAGGGTGCGGAGCAATGATTTTCCCAATACCATAGGACAGGTTGTGTACCACGTCGATGAGACAGGACGGTATCAATTTGAGCCGGTATTAAACGGGTGGATAAACCGGCCTGCTTCACAACAGGCTATCCTTGCGGCAAAAGAAGCTCTAAAAGGCTGGGATCCCACAAATGGTGCTTTATACTTTTGGGAATCATGGGTGCAAAATTCCTTTTTAAACCAGCGTCCCACCAGCGTTATCTTGGATGCCTTTACCTTCACTCAGTAGATAACAGCAGCAAAATGTTTGGTTTAACACATGTTCCCTAAAGATATCCCCTTAAAGGGGATATCTTTTTATCCTTTAACTCACCAGGTAACCTGACGCCGCAATACCAAGAGCAGCGGCGGATATCCCTGCCAATAAGGTAAATAAAGGGTAACGTAGGGCTAAAGGAAACTTCTCTCTCTTTAATAAACCAACCACCTCTACGGAAAAAGTAGAAAACGTTGTAAAGCTGCCCATAAACCCAGTCCCCAGGAACAAATAATGGTTATCCAATAAAGGGTGGCCCATCAAGTTAAAGCCTACCAGCAAACCCAATAAAAATGAACCCAAAACATTGACTATAAAAGTGCCGGTGGGAAACCAGCCCGGCCACCGGTAATCAGCCCACTTACTTATAGTGTACCGGCTAATGGCGCCCGCAATTCCACCAAGCCCCACAAATAAAAAGGAATTCAATCGACATCAACCATCCTCTCTGTCTTCCTTTCTATCCATTCCGCCCAATAGATACCGGTAAATGTGAATATGAAACTCCCGATAAAGCTTGCCAGTATATAAGTAACTGCAACTACATAATGACCGGCACTTAAAAGGTTTACTGTACCCACAGCAAAGGTTGAATAGGTGGTAAAGGATCCCCAAAAACCGGTAGCTATCGCTAATCTTAGGTTTGGATTAATATTCCAATAACTTATTGTTAACGTGATAAAAAAACCCAGGGCAAAACTACCAAGTAGGTTTACAACTAATGTTTCCAGTGGAAATCCATCATGACTACTGGTTACGACGATACTTAAATAATAGCGGCATACTGCTCCAAAAAAACCGCCTGCCCCGATACTAATATACTGAATTAGTTGGTTGGCCATTTTTTCTAACCCACTTCTCCAAAACTATAAACTCCTGCCCCAAAAGGTCAGGAGTTTATAGTAATTTTGTTCATTATAAACCCAAAATAAAAATAACGTCAATAAATAACAAATTTGGTGAACTGCACCTCAGGATATACATGCCCGCAAATGTTGATGTCAGTGTGCTATTACCCTTCTTTACCCTCATCCTTTAGATTCAGGCGCGTTTTCCTATCCCCTTCTTCCACAACCGCGTCTTCAGCCCTATCAACAACTTCATCAAAATTACCTTCCCTTTCTTGTACCGTTTTTCCAAGACTCACTCCCGTTTCTTCCAGACCTAATTCTTTAGCTGTTTCCCAATTTAAGGCATCCATCAAACGCACTGTACGGAGTTTATCATTATCTTTTTTGTGGCTCATGCGAAGAAACACCTCACTATTTATTTTATTAGATTATTAATCCCCGCCATATTAAGATAAAATGCGAAAAGATTTCACTGCGGTTATTACCACAAACTGTAACCATAGGTTTAGTTTTCAATAACAACACAAGCCTGCCAGAAAGTGAACTCGTCCAGCTAAAGCTGAACATCGGGGTTTCAGGTGGGAGTTTAGAAATCAGATAATTCCCAATAATCTTAAATAGGCTGACGTTTGTACACATATGCATCAGATTTTGACCCAAACTACACCAAAATCTATTTTGCATAATAGATTAGTTAGTAGTATAAAAGTGATAATCACCGGACTATTAACCGAAAAGCTTGGAGGTACACGTTTTGAAACAACTATTAACCAATACCCACCGGCCTTTTATGAATATCCTATCAGAAGAACAGGTTAAGTCTATTCACGGAGCTGCCCTGGAAATAATCACATCCATTGGAATTAAGATTCCGGACGATGAAGCGTTGCAAATAATGCGTGATGCAGGTGCCTTTGTGGATAAAGACCAACGGGTGAAGGTACCCGAATTTTTGGTTGCGGATGCGTTAAATACCGCTCCTTCCCGTGTGGTCTTATCCAACCAAAAAGGAGAGCACTGTCTTTTTTTGGAACAAGGGAAAACTTATTTCGGGCCCGGCTCGGACACCATATACACCCATGATCCGAACACCGGTGAGCGTAGAAGGGTGCAGATAAATGACATAGGCAATTTCGCTAAAGTTTGCGATGCCCTGCCCAACATTTCATATGTTATGTCTATGGGTAATCCGGAAGACGTTCCTCGCCATCTGGTATATATATATGAATTTGCTCAAATGATCAAAAACAGCAACCTGCCCATTATTTTCTGTTCCCGTGACAGCCGGGACACCGAAACAATCTGGGAAATTGCCCTAGCCGTATACGGCGGAAATGAAAAGCAGTTAGAACAAAATCCATTCATGCTAAATTACATTGAACCAGTATCACCATTAAAGTTTCCACGTACTTCAGCACAAAAACTTATTACCAGCGCCAGAAAAAACATCCCTATAGCTTGCCCTTCAGGTGCCAACACCGGAACCGGCGCTCCCATTACCATGGCCGGGGCACTAGCCATCGGTATAGCTGAATCTCTTTTTGGCCTGGTATTGCAGCAATTGGTGCGTAAAGGGGCTCCCTTTGTTTTCGGACCCAGTGTTTCAGTAATGGATCAGCGGACTACCATAGTCTCCTACGGGTGCCCAGAGTGGGCATTAACTCAAGGTGCCCTGGCAGACATAGGCCGCTTTTACGATCTGCCCACATGGGCTTATGCCGGATCCACAGATGCCAAACGCATTGACGCTCAAGCCGGCATCGAAGCAACTTTATCTGTATTTGCCGCCCTGGCCTGCCGGTGTAGCCTAGTACACGATGTTGGGTACATCGAATACGGAACAACATCATCCCTTGAACAATTGGTAATGACCAATGAAATTATCGACATGGCCAGATACTTTATGGATGGCATAGAGGTTAACGACAACACTTTGGCCCTGGATGTTATAGACAGGTGCAGAGACTCGTCTTCTTTCTTAATGGATGATCATACACTGCAATATTTCAAAACGGCACAGTGGTATCCTACTCTTTTGGACCGGCAAAACTACCCCGCCTGGGAAAAGGCCGGCGGTTTAACCATGGAAGAACGACTGCGGTTTAAAGTAAAGAGAATATTAGACAATTACCAACCTGATTCCAAGCCGGATCATATTATTAAAAGAATTGACGAGATCCTACAAGCAGCCACCTAGATCCGGCATAAAGGGGAAAACTGTTATGGCTTGTTTTCAAGTGACCTTTACCAACTTGGGGCTGAGAGTATCGGTGGAAGAGGGCGTATCTTTATTAACCGCGGCCTGGATGGCAGGCATTAATATGCGCTCAGACTGTAAAGGACACGGAGTATGCGGTAAGTGCAAGGTTATTATCTCTGAATTGGTAACCACACCACATGGTCAATACAATCACAGATTTTTTAGTCAGATGGAAATATTACAGGGCTGGCGCCTTGCCTGTGAAGTAATGGTGCACTCAGACTTGGATGTCATTGTTCCTAAAATAAGCCGAGACATGGGCGCCCTGGTACGGAAAACATACACCGATCGCATAGCAGAATTAAAACCGTTTATTAAACGGTTTTATTTCGAAATTCCACCTTTTGAAAGTAACCACGGAACAGGGATGTGGGAACGGTGCTCCTTAGAACTTGCATCAAAATATGGTTTAACCGGAATAAGAATTGCCTCTACTGCAATGATACGGTTATCTAATTTGGCAGGCCGCACCCCTCCCCCTTTGGAGGCATTTGTTGACCGCCACCGGCAGGTGATATGTATACGGCGCCGCCGCGAACGTCCCATGCTAGGCCTCGCTGTGGATATTGGCACAACTTCCATAGCAGTTTACTTAGGTGATCTTGATCATAATTGTATACTGGCTGCCGATTCGGTTCTAAACCCTCAAATAGTATACGGAGATGACGTTCTGTCTCGAATCAGCCTCATAGAAGAAAAGCCCGAAATGCTTAACACACTCCAGAATGATGTCATTCAAGTGGTGAACAGTATGATTTCCCACATGACTAACATCATCGGGAGTAGCCCGGACGACATAATGGACATTACAGTTGTAGGTAATACCACCATGCACCACCTGTTTCTTGGCCTTAACCCGGTGGCACTGGGCAAATATCCTTTTGTCCCCACAGTTAAAACCGCCCAGTATGTCCCCGCTGCCCTTTTAGGGCTAAATGTAAATCCTGGAGCGCAAGTTTACATGTTTCCCGTATTTTCTGCATATGTGGGTGCCGATACCATTGGTGTACGTATTGCTGAGCCGGATGAAGAGGAAAAAAAGAAATTAATCATAGACATCGGTACCAATGGAGAACTAATTATAAACAACAATAACAAATCTTTTTGTACCTCATGTGCTACCGGACCGGCTTTTGAAGGCGCCCAAATAAGCTTTGGTATGCGTGCCGCACCGGGAGCAATTGAAAAAGTATCCATTACATCCGACTCATGGGATGTGATCTGCGAAACGATCCCACCCCCAGGCTTGACCAAAGGCGATGCCCCCAAAGCAATAGGCATATGCGGCTCAGGAATCATTTCTGCTATAGCTGAAATGCTCAAGGCGAAAATTATTAGAGCAGACGGCTCATTTTATAAAAACAAGAAACATCCCCGGCTAAGAAAAGAAAGCAAAAGTGAAAAGTACGAATTTATATTATGTTATTCGGGTGACTGTGACCTGGACGAAGACCTAACCATCTGCCAAAATGATATCCGGGCAATCCAGTTAGGTAAGGCAGCCCTTTTAGCCAGTGCCCAGATTATGTTGGACCACGCGGGGTTAAAAGAGCCGGATGAAATCATACTAGCCGGGGCCTTCGGCAGTTACTTAGACATTGACGATGCTCTTACCATAGGAATGCTGCCGCAGTGCCCCAGAAACAAGATAAGGGCCGTAGGCAATGCCGCCGGTGACGGTGCTAGATTGGCGTTGTTTAATTGGGATTTTAGAGAGCAGGCCCAGGAAACTGAAAAACATACTGAATTCATTGCGCTATCCAAATTGCCGGGGTTTCAAGATGCATTCATCAGAGCTGTCAACTTTCCCTCACCGTACAATTAGTGTCTACATTTTAATACAGTTACCTTCTTTTTTTGTTTCAAAAAACTAATTTTTTTAAATAAAAATTTTTGCGAATATTAGAAACAACCAGAATTAACAACAACTTTCGCTATATTATTAAAATTGATAGTTTTTTTGGTATGCTTCTTGCTAGTTTTTATAGATAGCAATTAAAAGCACAAGCTCTATTGTTTAAATTATCTGCTCTTAGTGTACTGATTATTTGACTGTCGCTTCAAACTTGGTTCGCATTAACTTAATGGCTCAACAGGCATATTGCGGGCCAGTATAATAAAATTGCCAACCCGACTCCACTCTCATATAGCGAAGGATTTTTTCCTTCGCCCCCCGCCTCGGCGGGCTAAATTACTAAATTACTGTCTACAAAGTGATAAAAGGTACTATTTGTTCTAATTTTTTTAAATAATAATTTCAACTTTGCTTCATAATAAAGAATGTAAGAATCCACTACATCCAGATGCAAGCGAATAAATTTTAGAATTTTATTAACGAACTGATATTAAATTTATTTTTCTTCAATTGCCAAACCCGACTCCACTCTCATATAGAGAAGGGTAAACTCCCTTCTCCACCGCCTCTGGCGGACAAACGAAAGAACCTCCCACATATCACGGGAGGTTCTTTCGTTACTTTTAGCCTCACAAAATCCGTATTTAGTATCTCGGCAAAATACCCGCGGAGCATCAGGATTAAGCCCTAACTGCATAAAATCCAAACATAAGCTAATACTGAAAAAAGAAGGGGGTGAATATTTGTCAAAAGTAGGCAAGTGTAATATTGAAGAGTGTCAATACAATGCAAACGAAGCCTGTTTTGCAGACAACATCGAAGTCCGGTCAAGTACCAATGATATGACTGTCGGCATGTCCGAGAACACGTGTTGTGAAACCTTTAAACCTAAGATACAAGGATAAAATTCCCGCTTTAAGCGGGAATTTTTTTTGTTAATCATGGCACAATTTTTGTCTACAATACCTAAATTATTAATGTTATAATGGATAATATGTTATGGGGGGAGGGAAAATCAAGTGGGTTTAATGGATAAGTTATTAGGGCGCCATAAGCCGAAAGTGCAGAAACGCACACTAAATAACTTGCACACAGGCGACGTTATTGCTTACGACCTTATCGATTATACCGTGGTAGGCCTTATTAAATACGAGGATAGTGGATATCGGTGGGTGGCATACCAGCTTGAGGGTGAAAATGAGCGTATTTGGTTGGCCGTTGAACAAGACGACAGCCTGGAGCTCTCTATTTTCCGGCCAATAAAATTAGATCTCGGAGACCGGCCTCCCAACAGACTAAACTATGATCACAAAACATTCTATTTAGATGAAGCAGGTACCGCAATAATTACCGAAGTCCACGGTGAAGCGGGGGCCATACTTGGCCAAGAAGTTAAATACTGGGAATACGAGGATGAGCAAGAAGACTATGCCCTTTCCATCGAAATGTGGGGCGGTGACTTAGAGGCAAGTTATGGCTATTATATCCACGAGAGAGAACTCAACATATTAGCCGGAAGCTAAATTATGATCAATAGGGGGAAGAATATGAGCTTATTTAAAAGAATAGGTGATAACATAAGGGCTAACATCAACAGCATGCTTGACAAGGCTGAAAATCCAATAAAGATGCTGGAACAATATCTGCGGGACATGGAAGACGACATTGCCGATGCTGAAGTGGCAGTAACCAAGCAAATTGCAGTAGTAAAAAGGTTCCAAAAACAGTATGAAGATTCCCAAGTGATGGCTGATAAAAGGGAAACACAGGCCCTGCAGGCATTAGAACAAGAAAGGGAGGATCTAGCCCGGCGAGCCTTGGAAGATAAGAAATTGCACCAGGCTAAAGCAGATGATTATAAAGAACAATTTGAAGGATCTAGGGAAACCGCTGATAAACTAAAGGCACAGTTGCGGGAAATGAAAGACGAATACGAACAAATGAAGGCTAAAAAGGCAACCCTTGTGGCCAGGGCTGAAGCTGCAAAAGCTCAAAAAGAAATCAACAAAGTCATGACAGGATTTGGCAAAGATACAGCGCGAAAGGGCTTTGAGCGGATGGAAGAAAAAGTAAACCAGGCGGAGGCAGAAGCAGCCGCAAGCATAGAGCTTAAATCCAGCGGGCAAGATTTGGACGATGAGCTGGCATCACTGGGGAAAAACAATAACGATGTAGACACTGAACTGGCGCGCTTAAAACAAAAACTTAAGCACCATAAAAAAGAGTAAACCGGTTCAGCTAATGCTGAACATCAGGGCTTCTTAAGAGCAGATAAAAGCCTTAATTTTTCTAGGTGGTGTCGTGCAGCAAATGCGTTTGGTTACAGTGGTTATAATGATGACAATCTCTTTATTACTATTAGCCGGCTGTGGTTCAAGCCTGGAACAGTACTTAAAAGATAACGGCCAGTTGATCAACACAAAAACCAATCAGTTCAACCCTGAAGATGTGGCAATTATTTATGAAATATCAAAATCACCCAGCATAACCGCTAAAGAAATGGCCCAAATAGCAGAACCGGCTTTTATGTCCGAACCCAGTAAAGAGAGAGTCCTTTTGGCTTACCCGGAACAGATCATAAACATTACTGCAAATCCGGCAGATGCTGAGAAATCTATGGTTGAATTGGCCTCCAAGGAGTTTGTTGCTAATAATTATAACAAAGATTACTTTGATACGGGAGATTTCATGACAGGTTACTTGGCAGCCGAAATAGTAGATGAGATTTTCGATTTCTGGAAATATAGCAATAAAACAGGTAGTGTTCGCAAGGGAGGCACCGTTCGCGGCGGCGGTCCGACTTTTGGCAAGTAGTTACAGGGGAGGGTTTTGCAATGAATATCTGGCAGGTTCCCGAAATTGCAACAGTTTACTGGGCCGTGGCCGGTTTTGCTCTGGGATGGTTAGGACTTATAGCGTTTGATCTTACCACACCTTATAATTTACGAGATGAATTAAAGGAAAAAAATCCGGCCATTGGCATTGTGATGGCCGGGCTTATGTTTTCCATCGGACTTATTATTCATTCCTCCATGCTTTACACCGATACTCTTATTAATGCGGCGAAATACGCCGGGATTGGTATTACTCTAAATATTGTTTTCTATCACATGATAAACCTAATTACACCCGGTTGGAATCTGCATAAGGCTATTGATGATCATAATCAAGGTGCAGCATGGTTTGTCTTTGGATTATTTGTCCTTGTGGGATACGTAGTGTCCGGGGCCATAAGCTAAAAAGCTAGGGGGAAGGTAATGACTAACATAGCCGATGCCCGGGATATCGGAAGCAGCGGCATAATGAAAGGAAAATTATATCATGCCCGGGAATTGAACGTGGTATCCGCCGTGATTTCAATTTCGGGCATTATTTTTCAGCTGCTTTTGGCATCTAATATGAGTTATTTGCTGGGAAACGCCATTGTCCAGTATTCAGTAACTATCGGACTCTTTTTATGTGGCATGGGAGTAGGTTCCTATCTATCCCGTTACATTGGTGACAAGCACCTATATACACGCTTTATTGCAGTGCAATTAATAATAGCTCTTGTGGGGGGCAGTTCCGTATTTCTACTGTTTACCGCGTATGCTTATACTGATTTTTACAGGCCGCTCGCTTATTTGCTTATTTTATTAATTGGAACAAATGTTGGTTGCGAATTGCCAATTCTTGTACGTATGGTAACAGAAATAATGCACTCCTTAAAAGACGGTGCAGCAAACATACTGGCATGGGATTATATAGGCAGCCTGATCGGAAGTTTATTGGTGCCTTTTTTAATTATCCCGTTTTTTGGTTATGTACGGGGCGCTTTCACCATTGGCTTTCTTAATCTATGTGTTGCCGTTTTTATATTTTGGCGCTACTATCATAAGATAACCAATAAAACAATTTTGGGTTTTATCACTGTGGCTATTGCCCTGATACTTTTGGGCGGAATAGTTACCGGCGATGCCCTGTCCTTTTCCATGGAACAAAAACTATATAAGGATTATATTATCAAATCCTTCGACACGCAGTACCAAAAAGTAACTCTTACCAAAAATGACAAAGACCTGCGACTCTACCTAAACGGAAATCTGCAATTCTCTTCTCTGGATGAGTACAGGTACCACGAGCCGCTGGTGCACATACCGGCAGCCGTAACTCCCAGACGCAACCACGTACTTGTCCTGGGAGGAGGAGACGGAATGGCGGTAAGAGAGCTGTTAAAATATGAAGATGTTAAAGATATTACACTGGTAGACCTGGATAAAGCATTGGTCGAGTTTTGCAGAGAAGAGCCATTAATAGCAAGAATTAACAACAAATCCTTGGAGAGCCCGAAGGTGAAAATTATCAACCAAGACGCATACAAATACCTGGAAAACAATCAGACCCTCTACAATATTATTATTGTAGACCTACCGGACCCCAATAATGAAAGCTTAAACAAACTGTATACGCTTGAATTCTATACCCTAATAAAAGACCATTTAGCCCCCGGTGGTACAGTGTCCATACAATCTACAAGCCCTGTTTTTGCTCCCAAGGTGTTTTGGACCATTGTCAACACCGTCGAAGCCGTAGGCCTGGAAGTTTTCCCGTATCACGCCGATGTTCCTTCATTTGGCAATTGGGGCTTCACACTTGCGGCCAACTATGACATTAAGCCGGGCAAAATCGATATTCAGACAGATACAAAGTATCTAAACAACCAGATTATCCCCGGCATGTTCACTTTTGCCCGAGACGAAAAAGTAGATACCGATGCAGTCAATACCCTTTTAAAACCGGTCATTTTACCCATGTATATGGATGCGTGGCAAAATTATTGATTAAATATGGTGATTTGCCGCTATTCCTGCCGGTTAAAGGCTCTAGCACCCAAAAAGATAAACACCAGTGCCATCAAACATATTACAGTTAGGTCCAAGCTTAAGGAGAAATTCACAAACAATTGTCCTTGATCATTGTTTGCAAATATTATATTTCTAAGAGCATCGACCCCATAAGTAAGGGGGTCGATTTTCATTAATGTCTCCATCCAAGGAGCCACCCCTTTTAATGGAAACAGGGCTCCACTGAGAAAAAAAAGCGGCATTACCAAGAAATTCATGATCATCTGAAATCCTTCCATGGATTCCATTCTGGAAGCAATAGTGATGCCCAGAGATGTTAGCGAAAAGGCAATAATAAATAATACTAAAAACACCTTTAAGATTGTAATAAATGTAAGAGAAATACCCACAAGAGGAGCCAACAATAGCAAAACTGCCCCCTGAATCATGGCCACGGTGCTCCCTCCCAGTGCTTTGCCTACAGCAACAGCCCAACGGGGAACAGGGGCCACCAACACCTCTTTCAGGAAGCCGAACTCCCTATCCCAGACAATGGAAAGGCCTGAAAAGACAGAAGTAAATAATACCGACATGCCCAATATACCTGGATACATGAATTGCAGGTAACTGAACCCTTCAGGCGCCTGCGGCAGTCGAAAGGCGGCAGAGAGCCCCGTCCCGACAATTAACAAGTAAAGAAGGGGTTGTGCCAAAGTACCGACAATACGGCTCCTTTCCCGCATAAATCTTAATACATCCCTGAGCCAAATAGTATACACAGCCTTCATGGATCGCATTGGACCCCCCCTAACGTTTCCGCTTGGCATAAACTCGCATCCGATCTACAGCATTTACACCTTCTTCTCGTATCTCACGACCCGTGAGATGTAAAAACACATCGTCCAGTGAAGGCTTCTTGATTAACATAGAATTAATCCTTCCATTTAACTCCACTGCCAGCCGGGGTATAAAGGTCTCCCCTTTTTCCACCTGTATTGCAATATAATCTCCTTGTTTTTCAGCTTTTACCTGCAGCCTGCTCTTAATTACAGGCAATACTTCTTCATTATTGTCGGTGGAAATTTTGATAACATCTCCTCCTATTACACTCTTTAGGTTTTCCGGTGTATCCAGGGCAACTATCTCCCCATGATCGATAACTGCAATGCGCTGACAGTTTTCAGCCTCATCCATGTAATGAGTGGTTAAAAATATGGTCAATCCTTCCTTGTCCCGCAGATAATGAATATATTCCCAGATCCGCTTACGAGTTTGAGGATCCAACCCTACCGTGGGTTCATCAAGAAAAAGCACTTTAGGGTAATGAACCAACCCTCTCGCTATCTCCAGGCGCCTTCTCATTCCCCCGGAAAAAGTTTTTACTTGATCCTTTTGCCGGTCAGCCAGTTCCACCATTTCCAGAACCTCGGCCATCCTTTTCTTCATAATTGTGGTTTCCACATTATAAAGCATCGCATGAAAATAGAGATTTTCCCTGGCAGTAAGTCGTTCATCCAGAGAAGGATCCTGAAAAACCAATCCAATGGATTGTCTTACCTTATCAGGTTCATTTCGTATGTCAAACCCATTAACCACTGCAGTACCTTCCGTGGGTTTGAGCAAAGTCGCTAGAATCTGGATGGTAGTAGATTTGCCTGCCCCATTAGGACCTAAGAAACCAAATATTTCACCCTCCGGCACATCAAAAGTTACCCCTTTTACAGCTAAAAAGTCTTTGTATTTACGAACCAGGTCCCTCACTTGAATGATAGACAGTTAAATGTCACTCCTTTCCCTCGTTTTCAACTCTTTTTTGGTATACAATTTTAAACTTTCCAATCCTCTGGTAAAATAGTATCAGTTCAAGATCCAAGTACAAAGGTAGGACTTTCATATAATGCAAATAAAGGGTAAAAGGACTCCCCCGCTTTTCCAACTAAAACAGGTGACAAAATACTGTCGTATTTCCCTATCATCAACCATAACTGTTTTAAAAGAAGTATCTGTTCACGTAGACAAAGGTAGTCTGATAACTATTATCGGACCTTCAGGCGCCGGAAAAAGCACCTTGCTTTCACTGCTTAACCGCCTTGAAGACGTTGACGGCGGTGAAATTTATTTTCAGGAAAAAGAAATAAAACAATGGGACGTATTGGAGTTACGTAGACAGGTGGGTCTGGTATTCCAAATCCCCGTCATGCTACCAGGAACAGTAAAGGATAATTTATTATACGGTCCGGGGCTAAGGGGGCAAACCCCTCCCACATCTTCAGCTGAGATTATAAAGATGGTTGGGCTGGAGGAAAAAATTCTTGAGCGAAACAGCTCCAACCTTTCCGGAGGACAAAAACAGCGTGTTGCCCTGGCGCGAACTATTGCCAATGGTTCGCGCATACTACTGCTGGACGAGGTCACATCCTCTCTAGACCACGAATCAGCTATGTCAATCGAAAATTTAATTATTAACCTCAACAAGGAGCACGGATACACCTGCCTCTGGGTTACTCATGACAGATTACAGGCCCAAAGGGTTAGTCCCTATTCATGGTCTGTGCATGACGGAAAAATAGAGCTAATCGTAAACGATAAGGAGGAATAATGTAATTATGTCGGCCACTGCACTGTTTTTTACTCTTATCTTCGTAGCAGTTGCCATGATTTTATCTCTCTGGCAACACCTGGGGTTAGAAAGGGAACTTTTAGTAGGCACCATAAGGGCAGCAGTCCAGCTGACTGCCGTAGGATACATCCTTCATCTGGTATTTGATCTCAGAGATTGGCCGTATCTAATACTTATGATCCTGGCAATGACATTAGTTGCATCCCATAACGCTGCCAAACGTGGCTCCGGCTTGGATAAAATATTCATTAAGGTATTTGCCGCCATCTTTGCTGCCGAAGCTATGGCCATGACAATCCTACTTGGACTTAATATTATTGAAGCTACCCCTCGTTTTATCATCCCTCTAAGTGGAATGATTATAGGTAATTCCATGGTTGCCTGCGGTCTTCTGTTAAACCGGCTACAGAATGAAATACAATCCCACCGCGACCAAATCAAGGTAGCCCTATCACTGGGAGCAACATCACGACAAGCAGCAGAAACTGCTCTCCGGAATGCCGTTAGGGCCAGCACAATTCCATTAATTGACAGCTTAAAAACAGTAGGTTTAGTCCAATTACCGGGTATGATGACCGGTCTTATTATCGGGGGGGCCAGTCCAGTAGAGGCCGTTCGCTACCAATTATTGATACTTTTTTCCCTTACCGCTGTTGCCACCTTATCCAGCATTATCCTGGCATTTTCTGCATACCCGAACATGTTTTCCAAATCTCACCAACTAAAGACCACTTTTCTCAACCAGACCTAAATTCAATTCAAAAGTGAAGCACATCGCTCTATACACAGGTTGATTATACTTATACACAAAAATATTTAAAAATGTGAAAAGTTATACCCAGGTTGGGGATAACTACTGACACTCCCTGGAATATCTGTTATAATAATAGTATAGAATCATTAGATTACTGCCCTTGCATTAGCCCCCTAAAGTGGGGCTTTTTTTTTGCACATAACCTTAATAGTTATCCACAATTGCTAACAAGCATTCCCTATTTATGCTTACAAAGAACTTCCCAGATTAGAGCCCTTCCTTCTCCAGAATTCAAACCAGTATCACCATAAATTCTAGCATAAAAACCTTTCTTAATTTTAATAAGGTATTATAATTGAATAAGAAGATTTATAAAAGGATAAACATTCTTAAATGTCGAAAGAATATTAGGGGAGGAATCCGCTCAATGCCGGCAAAATTAGATTTAACAAGTTTCAGCCTTGCCAAAATACCAGTTTTAGTACAAAAAAACCTGGAGGTCCTTGAAAAAGGACACATAATGTTTATCGTTCACGATATTACTACAGGAGAAATGGCTGCTAGGACGGCAATGCAACTAGGTTGGGAAGTACGCTATTTTAGAGAAGACAAATCTTTAATGTTAGAAATGACCAAATGACTCTTCCGGCAGCCTTTTAAAGGCTGTCTTTATCGTTTCAGGCTTTGCTTGTCACCATGACCATTTTATGGTAAGCTGAAAAATATGCTGAATAATGAAAGGATGTCGCCTTTTATGTCTCGACGGGAAAAAAGGGATATAAAATATGAAATGATAGGACTATCACTAGTTGCCTTTGCCCTTTTTGCCCTGGCCGGCTTTTTAACCCCGGCAGTAGGAAAAATAGGGCACTTTATTTCCACAGCCCTAAAGGTCACAGCGGGCAGCGGCAGGTTATTGGTGCCGTTTTTGATCCTTTCCGCTGGAATCCATCTATTAGTAAAACGTACCTTTAACCCCTCCGTAAAAGGGGCAGGTATAATTATTCTTTTTATTACCTTTCTTACATACCTGCACTTGGGATTTGACCCTAAAAATTCCTTCAGTGCTGCTCAGCAAGGGCTCGGGGGTGGCTTTATAGGAGCATTGCCTGCTTACCTCCTACTCCCTTACTTCGGTATAATTGGCACGAAGATCATTCTGACAACCCTCTTCTTGGTAGGAGTTACTCTTACTACAGGTACATCCATTGTTGAACTTACTCAAGTGCTTGTTTCAAAGCTGTCTTCGGGTCTTAGAAGTCTTTGGCACTGGCTCATTAACTTTCTGTTTACTGAAGAAAATAAATCCAACCCTACTAAAAATCATAGGGCAGAGAAAAGCAAAAGAAAGAGAGAGAAAGCGACAAACAAGAATGCCAAAAAACAGACGGAAAAGATAAACAGCAATATAGCTGAATCACCGTCAGACACTTCCCTGGACATAATGGGAGGGAAGGATTCCCAAACCTTTAAACAAATGCCGGATAAAGGTGAAGAAGAAACTCAGGGAGAACAATTCGCAAGCCTATTTCCCGTCGAAGACCGCAACAGTTCCTTTTACCTGCCTTCTCCGGCAATGCTTAAGCCCGCCCCGCGCACCAGTAATAAAAATGAACAGGATACTAAGGAACGTAGTCATCTTTTGGAGCAAATCCTGGCAAACTTTGGTATTACTGCCAAAGTCATCAATGTTTCCGCCGGGCCGGCAATTACCAGGTATGAAATACAGCCTCCCCCGGGTATCAAAGTCAGCCGCATAGCGGGTCTGGCTGATGATATAGCATTAGGATTAGCAGCCTCCGGAGTTAGAATAGAAGCACCCATTCCCGGCAAAGCGGCCGTAGGCATTGAAGTCCCAAACCAGGAAATTAATTCTGTACAGCTGCGAGAATTGCTGGAGAGTAAGGAATTCACCAAAAATATATCCAAATTATCAGTTGCTTTGGGCAAGGACATCGCGGGCAGTGCTATAATTGCTGACCTCGGCCGTATGCCGCACTTGCTGGTAGCAGGGGCTACGGGTGCAGGCAAGAGTGTATGTATAAATACTATAATCTGCAGCATTCTATTTAAAGCAAGACCTGAAGAAGTAAAACTATTAATGGTAGATCCTAAAATGGTCGAATTGGCTAATTATAACGGTATCCCTCACCTTGTAAGCCCTGTGGTCACAGACCCCAAAAAAGCGGCCGGGGCCTTGCGCTGGGCTGTAAGGGAAATGGAACAACGATATGAACTCTTCGCTGCTGCCGGCGTGCGCGATATAAGCCGCTACAATCAAATGTGTATAGAAGCCCAAAGGACTCCGCCGGCTTCAAATGCTATAAATAAAACGGAGCCTAACGGCGAACAAAACAACATGCCAAATTCAGCGAGTATTAGTAAAGATTCGGAAACACCGGCTAACATGCAATCAGAGACACAATATCAAACCGCTGTCGGGGCAAAGGTGAACAGCACTTCGCAGGGCAAACAACAAGGCACAGACCGGGAGACATACAGTGATAACGCACCTCCGGCACCGTTACCGTATATTGTAATTATTATTGACGAACTTGCTGACCTAATGATGGTTGCTCCTGCTGACGTGGAGGACGCTATCTGCCGCTTAGCTCAAATGGCCAGGGCTTGCGGCATACACCTTGTTATTGCCACACAAAGGCCGTCCGTTGATGTTATTACCGGACTAATCAAGGCAAATGTGCCATCGCGAATTTCCTTTGCCGTTTCCAGTCAAACTGATTCCCGTACCATTTTGGACATGGGCGGTGCGGAAAAACTACTTGGCAAGGGCGATATGTTATTTTATCCTGTTGGAGCGCCGAAACCTGTACGGGTTCAAGGTGCCTTCCTTTCGGACAATGAAGTTGAGTCAGTAGTAGATTTTCTAAAGGATCAAGCCAACCCTATATACAATGAAGAAGTATTGCAGCAATCAGTGGAACAACATAAAGATCAAGACAACGAAGATTGGGATGACCTGCTCCCCCAAGCAGCACAAATCTTTATCGAAAGCGGCACCGCTTCCATTTCTATGCTCCAGCGCCGCCTTCATGTGGGGTATGCCCGTGCCGCTCGCCTGGTGGATATTATGGAACGCCGGGGGATTGTAGGTGGCTACGAAGGGAGCAAGCCACGGCAGGTGTTAATGACCTGGGAACAATATTTACAAGTTTTTGGAGAAAAGCAAGCGCAAGCCAATTAAGCGCAAAAAGCGCCCGTAAGGGCGCTTTTTAATGAAACCAGAACAAACGATAACACAGAAAGTATCAAAAAGGAAGGGAATAAGCTAAATGCAGGATTCGGCATCTGTTCCAACAAAAAGTAGTTCTTTGTCCTTGTGGACTAAAGATTTTATGCTTATCAGCCTAACCAATTTGGCTATGTTTTTGGGATTACAGCTTTTGTTACCCACTCTACCTGTTTTTGTGGATCATTTGGGTGGGAACGACTCTCACGTCGGTATGGTGATCGGCATTTTCACTGTTTCTGCCATGATCATAAGACCTTGGGCAGGGTTTATGCTGGATACAAAAGAAAAGAGAGGAATCCTTATTGGCGGGTTAACTCTATTTATTGTTTCGGCTATCGCTTATAACTGGGCTGAAGGGATAGTCTTTTTATTGTTGATGCGCTTCTTGCACGGGCTCGGGTGGGGTGCATGTACAACCGCAGCGGGTACCGTGGCGGCAGATGTCATACCCCGGCCTCGCATGGGTGAAGGTATGGGTTACTTTGGTCTGGCCACCGCAATATCTATGGCCGTAGCCCCGGCTGCAGGAATTTTTATTATCAATAACTATTCTTTTACTCACCTTTTTTTAATCTCAGCAGCGCTGGCTTTTTTTGCCCTGGTTTTTTCTCTGGGTATTAAGTATCAAAACATAATCCAAGCAGCAGCCAATGCCCCAAAGCCAACTTTGTATGAAAAGAGCGCCCTGCGCCCCTCTCTGGTCATATTTTTTGTTACCACTACCTTTGGGTCTATCGTCTCTTTTCTGGTTTTATATGCAAACCAGAGGGGCATTGATAACATTGGCCCTTTTTTTACTATCTTTGCATTGATAATGCTTATATCCAGGCCTCTTTCAGGTATTCTGGTGGATAAAAGAGGATACGACATTGTGGTTATACCGGGACTTCTGCTCTTAGTGGGAGCAATGCTTATTCTTGCGGCTTCTCACACCATGTGGATGTTTCTATTAGCTGCCGCGTTTTACGGGCTTGGATTCGGTTCTGTCCAACCCAGCATGCAGGCACTTGCCATGAGGGATGCAGAACCGAACCGGCGCGGGGCAGTAAACAGTACATTTTTTTCTGCCTTCGACCTAGGCATAGGTGGTGGGGCCATGGTTTGGGGCATTCTAGCTCAATTCACTGGATACTCTCTAATGTATGCTTTCGCTTCCATCCCTGGAATACTCGCCCTGTTGACATATATAATGCTTGGTAAGCCAAAACGACTGGACTAGCTATGCATATAATTTTAAGATAACGACTGGATGCATAATTATTGCCAAAAATGTACATATTACCATTGTGTAAGAAAACATTTTTTAGGAGGTGCATCTCTTTGAAAAACCAAGACGTTGAAAACAAGCTAAACAATGCGGAAAATTATCTATATGAAATCGGACAGCTTGCTGAACAAGTAAAAGGTAAATACGAATTTTCCGCGGAAATAGGCAACCTTGAGAAAATGAAAAAACTGGCTGACGATGCTAAAATGGAAGTAGCAGATGCTAAAAACAAAAATCAATAAGTACGATTTAAAAGGGCGGCCTGACAGGCCGCCCTTTTAAACTACTATAGACTTTCTTTTACGGCTTTTGACCACCGAACTAACTGCGGCAACAATTGTCGTCATTAATATAAATGAAATCATAACCAAGGGTGCTGTAGCGCTATTCTCTTGACCGAAAAGATCAAACAATTGGGCCACCATGCCTCCAAATACAAATGCCACAACCCAGCTACCGCCCCAAATGATGGCAGCCTCTTTCTTGCCTCGTTCTTTAAATAGAACAAGAATGGCAGCTATGCACGGCACAAAAAGAGTAATGGTAATTAAAGCAACCGTTGCCTCAATGGAAGATAGAGACATATTGGCAAGTCCCGCAGCACCAAAATCTCGTCTTACTATACCCATAATGAAAGCAGTTGCAGCTTCCGGAGGTAGATTTAAAAATCCTACAGTGATTGGGGCCAACAAATTTTGTAAGAATTTTAGAATACCCGTTAACTGGAAAACACTGACTAACAATGCCCCTAATGCAAACAAAGGTGTCGCTTCTTTGATAAAATTATATGATTTGGTTGCAGTTTTTCTAATTACATTATCCAACCTGGGCACACGTAAAGGTGGTAAATCAATAAGCAGATCGGAAGAATTCCCAGGTAACAGGGCATTAAGTGCCGTTCCGGCCATAACCAAAACGCTGAAAACCGCCAGAACATAAACCGCCACGTACTGTCCTCCCAAGCCGGCGAGAATGCCGGCAATAACTCCCAATTGAGCTGAGCAGGGAATGGTTAATCCCAGTAACACAATAGCAATTATTCGTTCCCGCTCGGAAGCAAGAAGGCGAGTGGTAATAGTAGCCATAGTCACACATCCGAAACCTAAAATAAGCGGTATTACACCCCGTCCATTTAACCCCATTCCGGTTAAAAGCCTGTCCACTAAAGTAGCAAGACGGGGAAGATAACCGGAATCCTCAAACAGGGCAAGGAAAAAATAGAAACCTGCAACCAGCGGCATCAACAATCCTAAAACATAAGTAAAGGTCATGGTAAACACACCGAATTCTCCAGCGAGTATTTGTCCCAACGGAGAGTCTAAAGCTGTAAATTCACCGATCAGTCCTCGTACAGCCGGTTCAAACATCCCTATCATTATCGTTTCTTCGGTTACGCCCACCACAGTCTGGGCCACAAATACGCCTATAGCCTTGTACATACCATACAAAATAAGAGCCAACATGGGAATACCGGTAATAGGCCGAATCATGAGACCACTAAGAGTTTGACTGAAAGATTTTCGTTCTGAGGCCATTTCCACCGCGTGCCCTACTATGATATTCACCCTCTCCCGGCGGCGTGAGTATATTTCCTCCCTATATTCACCAGGTTCAAGGCCATGCCTGCCGGAAATAATTTGGTCTCCCTCCAACAAAAGCAAAGCTTCTCCCTTATTAGCAACTCTACCAATCATAGCATCCAGAAGATGTTGTACTCCAGGGGTGACATTTCCCGGTCTTGCTAAAGGAAGATTATCCTTTACCTCGGATAGGCCTATTTTTTTAACCGCCACTGCTGGAATAACCGGTACCCCCAGCAATTCCGACAGCAATGCAACATTTATGTTAATACCGTGGCGGTCTGCTTCATCCATCATATTCAACACTAGTAAAACAGGAATGCCTGTGTCAATAACTTGCTGCGTAAGAAACAAGTCCCTTTCCAGGTTGGTAGCATCTACAATGTTTACCACTAAATCAGCGGAAAGAATAATGTCCCGGGCCACCCTTTCTTCATCATTAAAAGAAGAAATACCGTAAACCCCGGGGGTATCAACAACTACATCATTTCCTATACGCCCATGTGATATCTCCAGCGTTGTTCCCGGATAATTGGAGACATCAACATACAAACCGGTTAAATAGTTAAAGAATACTGACTTTCCTGTATTAGGGTTTCCCGCCAGGACAATTCTCTTATCACCTTTAATTGTTTCGGTTAAATCAGGACCGTGACAATGAGCCAATTCTATCAATCCCCTCTAAGCGTAATTTTTATCTACCTTAATTTATTGCCACATTGATTTTACCAGCCATTTGGCGCCCTAGCGCCACCTGTTGTCCACAGCGACGTATTACAATGGGACCTGCGGGTATTACTTCCTCGCAGTTAATCACAGCACCCTCGGCAAAACCGAACCGTATAGCTTGGATCCGCATTAACCCATCGGAAATTGACAAGATCTTTACAGATTGTCCTTTTTTCACTCTGTCCAAAGTCATTGACCTTTCCTCCTCAATATGTAAATGATAATGACAATCTTTATCAACTACCGAGCAAAAAAATATTTATCATTGTGATAATGATTATCAATTTCATTATAATATTACTCGGGCAGTTTTTCAAGAGGTTTTGTGATAAATCAATAGAAAACACAAGGCCATTTTATATGGTAAGGTATACTTTCCTAATAGAGCAAAAAAAGTCTGCAGGAAATTTCCTGCAGACTCAGATTTGGGGAAGGAATTACATACAAATATCTTATTCATCCTTACTTCAGCTGGTGCAGCAATTCATAATCTAATTGGTATTGTTGTACGCATTATGTCTACTATTTCACGTGAAAATCTGTTAACGGTTTTCCCTCCGTGAATTGCGTCTGCTACCAGCTTAATACGCTCTATTGTTTCGGTATTCGATGTTATCCTTACAGTTTGAATACGGGCTTCCTCTTCATCCAACAGAGCAACAACCTTTTTAAATACCTCACCTTTATCTGAGGCAGAATGTAGTTCAAGACCTACTATAGCTGTTGTATGAGTTAAAACCACCGTAGCACGTCTTACCTCGGGCACACTTTCCGCAACCCTGGCCAGTCGGCTGGAAAGGGCATCAGCCTCACCGGGAGTTGTTGGTAAAAGATAAGCCCGGGTGGGAGGCGGCATTTTTCCCGGTTCAGTTTTTTTTACCATAGAACAAGATAACGAAGCTATGCTCATTATAATAGCCATCACCATGGATATAGATAATAATACAGGCCTCACATTTACACCCCTTCCCTTTTTATTATTGACAGGTACAGGGTGCATTATCAAATTTAGTTATACGTCTTTCTCAATAAATGTAGCACAATTAACTGTTTTTGAACCGTTGGCAGCTAATGGCTTAACTTTAATGCTTTGAGCCATACAAAGGTCACCAACACCATAATACTTGCAAAACTCTACATAACATTTCACCCTTCCCACCGGTGCTGTTATTCTTTTTGTCTCTTCCATAGATATTTTCACCACACGAGCTTTTTTATTGTAATGCCCATTTGAATACTCCTTTATTCCTAAACTGCTTACCTGGAGTGATGAGGTTGCTTCATGACCTCCTTAGCGGCCCTTATGATGGCTTGGGTAAGGTCTATACGTATTTGCATATGCAATACTGAAATACGTTTTTTCACTTCTCCCTCGTCAGTAACAACATAATTAGTTGGCAAGTTATTTAAAGCAATAGCAGCTACATCAATCCGGCATCGCTCACACGTACAAAATCCTTCTACGCCCTTTAAGGTACTGTCAAGCATCTCAAACAAAAGTAATTCTGTTACGTTTACCAAACGAGACATTCAAACACCCCTTTTGCAGCACATTATTCCTAACTATTCTATCCCAGTAATATTCTATCCCAGTAATATTCTATCCCAGTGACAGCTTTCCTTTATTTGTCGAGAAATCTTAAACAGGTTGGAAGGGAAAAAAATAAATAACGGGAATAAAAATCGGGAAGGGAATTCAGTCTACCGCATGTTTGGAAGGAGTAATCATTTTGAGCCATCAAAAACCGATGCACTTATATAAACTTTTAAATTCTCTCTCCCTTGCTATGGACTTTTCAAAGTCCGGGCTAATGAACCATCATCAAAGGGTTTGCTTACTGTCATTAAAAATTGCCGAAACTATGGGTATCCCGGAGGAGTCAAAACAGCGCCTTTTTTGCAGTGCAATTATTCATGATGCCGGCACCAGCACCTGGCAGGAAAAAGCCCGCCTTGAAATCTTTGAAATTGACAACCCTTGGGAACACTGCCAAAGAGGATTCCACCTAATCAAACGAATGAACAGCCTCGCCCCCGCTGCCCGTATTATATTATCGCATCATGACCGCTGGGAAGGTAACAACCCCTCAGGTCTTGTCGGAAGCGATATTCCATTAGAAAGCCGCATAATTCACCTTGCTGACAGAGTAGACATCCTGGCAGGGAATACAACAACCATATTGAATGACAGGCACCATATCATGGAACAGATACAAAAAAACTCTAAAACTATCTTTGATCCTGACATCGTTGAGGCGTTCACAGATTTAGGCGCCAAGGAAAGTCTCTGGCTAGATTTAAACCCCAAATTTGTCGGACACAATTTGGAAACATACATGGTTGGGTATCAAATACATGTTTCCCACCTCGAATTACAGCAAATTAGCGATTTGTTCGCCCGGATTATTGACGGTAAGAGCCCGTTTACTTACCGGCATTCAAGATTAGTCGCCGAAATAGCTACTTTTTTAGCCGAACAAATGGGGTTTAAAAAAAGCGCATGCCAAGATATTAAAGTGGCGGGACTCTTACATGACCTTGGCAAATTAACAATTCCCGAAGAAATATTGGAAAAGCCGGGAAAGCTAAATCAATATGAGTTTAACATAATTAAACAGCATACTTACTATACATATCGAATCCTTAACTTAATAGACGGGTTTAATTTAATAAATAAATGGGCTTCTTTTCATCATGAAAAGCTAAACGGGACGGGCTATCCTTTTCGCCTAAATGAAGATAATCTTTGTGATGGATCACGACTAATGGCAGTGAGCGATATTTATAGTGCACTGGTGGAAAACAGGCCTTACCGCCGGGGATTGGGTAGGCAAGAAATACTTAAGATCCTGAGCAAACAAGTTAAGGAAGGAGCAATAGATCAAACAGCTGTTAATGTTCTAGAAGACCACATAGACCAGGTCGAAAAGATTGCAGATCATTTGGAAAACCTATGGCTAAAAACTGATACTGCATCTTTGTCGGTTAAATGACTTAAAAATGTCGTGTAGCAGGCATTAGTCCTTTCAAATTTGTGACATACTATAGTCGTGTTAATTATACAAAAAACCTCCTTTTCCCAATCTTACCCGCCTTACAAGGCGGGTTTTTTACTTTGCGGTATTGATTAATATATGGTAAAAATTTATATATCGACATTGGAGGTTTTTTAATGTATCCCTATTTGTATAAAATTACAGCTCAAGTTACTCCCCTTAAATATGATTGCGGTCTTCTCTGCAGCAGTATCTGCTGCCGTCCTGACCCTAACGACACTTTGGGCATTTACTTATACCCGGGTGAAGAAAAAATGTTTTCAGGCCAAGAAGACTGGCTCGTCTGGGAAGAACATGACCGCGACGAACAGCTTTTCCCGCCATCATGGCCTAGTACGATTTACTTTATTCAATGTATTAAATCTTGTCCAAGGGAATCACGGCCATTGGCCTGCAGGTTTTTCCCTTTAGCCCCTCATATAACCCCCCAAAACGAGCTGCTACTTATCCACGAAACCTTAGCGCTTCCTTATGATTGCGCGTTAATCAATAACAGAATTCCATTACAGCAACAGTTTATTGAGACCGTGGCGCACTGTTGGGACATACTTTTAAGTGACTATAGATTACTCGACCTAATTGAAGAGGACTCCAGGGACAGGGATGTGCACCACGAAAAATTAGAGGTAATTTGGCAAAAGAACCAATAAAAAGCGTGCTAAATCAGTTCCCTTAGCACACGCTTTTTAATACTTTACATGTTACACCTTAACCCTTGCCATAT
The DNA here is from genome assembly GCA_009711705.1 of Bacillota bacterium. Taxonomy (GTDB): domain Bacteria; phylum Bacillota; class Desulfotomaculia; order Desulfotomaculales; family VENG01; genus VENG01. The sequence continues at coordinate 76,354 of VENG01000023.1, read as the reverse complement.
ATATGGCAAGGTATACTTTCTTAAAAGTAATAAAAAATCGTGTTAAATCAATTAAATTTTAGTTGATGCATAAAGTTTGATATTAATGCCTAAATAAAACAAAATTTGATTAAATTAGTTGCAAAGCAGCATAAAAATCAGCACATACTAAAAACAAAAGGAGGGTTTTAAATGGGTATATTGAGACGTGGGTTATGGGAAACTTCACCTAAAGTTGACCCCGGCACATTCAGCTTTCCAGAACCAGGGTGGATTGGATGGCATGCAATGGCTATTCCATTGATATTCTGGGCAGGGCGCGCTTCAAAAGAAAGAAGAGTGCACTAAATTTGCTCACCGGGCTAAGCCCGGTTTTTTATTGAAAATAAATCGGTGCACAAGGATTTTCTTTGGGGGTGTAGAAGATTTGTATTTTTAGAGGAATTAAATACGCTCCGAGCTAAAGTAGCCTAAGGACGCTTTCTATGGCTCTTTAGCCGTGCCGGATTTTACTAATCCAGCTAACGGTAACCGGGAAACCGTTTCACCCCCCATTGTGGAAAGGAGCAGGACTAATCGGTTATGAAATATGTAACCGGGTTCTGAGCTTCTATGCCATAAGAATCCGGTTTTATTTTATGCTTTTTTGAATTTCGGAGTCACTCGTTTAATTAATCTAAGTTTAAATCATCAATTTATATCAATGGGAGAATCCAAATGACACTCTTAGAGGGTATCCTTGAGGCCGCCAAACTAGTAATTACATTAGACCCGGCCATGATGCAAATTATATTTTTATCCCTGCAAGTTTCAACTTCTGCCGTCATTATAGCGTCCCTGCTGGGTATCCCTTATGGAGCATACCTGGGGCTGAGAACAGTGGCCAAAGTAAGGTGGCAAACAAGAATTACCTATACCTTTATGGGATTCCCCCCAGTGGTAGCAGGATTGGTAGTCTATCTTTTACTTTCATCCAGCGGTCCTTTTGGGGTCCTCGATCTTATTTTCTCACCTGCAGCTATGATATCTGTACAGGCCCTTCTGGCACTTCCTATTATTACGGGCCTGTCCATGGTCGGAATCCGGGAAAGGGACAACGAGTTCAGGGATACAGCCATTTCCCTGGGTGCAAACCCAATGCAAGTGGCGGTAACGGTAGTCAAAGAAGCAAGATACGCCATCATGGGAGCAGTAGTTGCTGGATTTGGTCGGATCATTGCGGAAGTTGGAGCAGTAATGATGGTGGGTGGGAATATTGAAGGACATACAAGAGTGATGACAACTGCCATTGTACTGGAAACCCGTAAAGGCAATTTTGAATTAGCTATTGGTTTGGGTTTAGTACTGATGGCTATAGCTTTTTTTATTAACTCACTTCTGTATAAAATTCAAAACGGGGGATCCTCCTATGAAAAGTGACCAAGCCCTTTTGCAAGTTAAATCTTTAAGCCATAAGTTTAATAATCAAGAAGTACTTAACATTGAAAGCCTTAACTTTAAATCCGGAAAAGTTTACGGTATTATAGGCCCGAGTGGAGCAGGAAAAAGCACTTTGCTGCGCATACTTAACCTTTTAACACCTCCTACACAGGGCAAAGTTTTTTTTCATGACCATGATATTTACCGCCTTCAACCCCAACAGAGGATTGAGGTACAGCGCAAAATGGCTATGGTTTTTCAAAAACCGGTTTTATTTAAGGATACGGTAAAGGAAAATGTGGCTTACGGTCTAAAGATCAGGGGATCAGATTCGAAAGAAATCGAGGATAAAGCAAACGAAGCCCTGGACCGGGTAGGTTTAAAGCATTTAGCCGATCGTAGTGCAATTTCTCTTTCGGGAGGAGAAAGCCAACGTGTAGCTCTGGCCAGGGCAATAGTGCTGGACATCGAAGTGCTACTATTGGACGAACCTACGGCTAATCTAGATCCCGGCAATATTACCATCATCGAACAGTTAATCAGGCGTCTTAACCAGGAAAAGAGAACCACTGTAATTATGGTTACACACAACATTTTTCAGGCCCAGCGTATAGCAGATGACATAATTTTCATTAATGAAGGAGAGCTTATAGAAAAAGCATCTGCTGAGCACATCTTTTCCGCCCCCCAAGACAAACGAACATGGCAGTTTATAAACGGTGAAATGATTTACTGATAATTACAAGTTGCCTTACTTGTCGATAAGTTTTCTGGGGATTCTGGGACCACCGTAAATCTGAACTTCACCGTTTATCAGTAGGACACGGTCCACACTAAAAGTTTCCATTAGCTTAATCCCTAAAAACTCACGAGCTAAAACATCCTCAACACCGGGAACCTCAAACAGATTAACCGTGAAGGTATTACCCTGCACTGACACTCCAGGAATATCTTTTGAGGCACGCCGAAAAATTCGCTCGCTGCCACCCATTTTCTTGACAAAATATGTACTTAATGAAACAAAGAAAGCTGCTAATGGTATTCCCGGTCTAACATGGGGGAATTCCAAAAGGTCCACTAAAATCAAAGGTGGTTCATGGTCAAAATGCACCCGCGTATTACCAATTTTCACGGATACCTGCAGCCCGCCAGGTCCCCTATCTAAACCCAATTTACACAGCATGTACCCATCTCTCACGCGGACCGAGATACATTCTATATCCGGTGCACCTTCCAGCATGCGGTTCACAAAATGGGTAAGGGTCGCTTCAGAAACCACCACCCTCCCGGCCAAAACATCTGCCGCGTCATTATCACCTTGTATGTGTAACAAAAACTCGGCCCCGAGAAAAAAAGCTTCTACTTTTCTCTGCAAGGATGGTAAATCATCAAGGCTTTCGAGCATATTGGTAACTATGTTTTCAAATCCATCCCGCTTTATAACGGTACTTAGCAAATCTTTTAGGGCCATACGAACCTCCAAGACTATTTGTAACTAACTAGAAACCCCAAACAAAGAAAAAAACATTTTACAGCAGGAATGCAGGTGTTAATATTTAATATATATAGGGTATCTTGCACTGGGGAGAGTGTTTTCCATGAAGAGTTTTTTAACCACCTGTGTGGTAGCACTGGCATTTTTATTTGCACAGCCCGCAGCAGCTACCACAGAGAGCCACTCAATTATGCTGGCGGTTGACAGTAAATTAGCTTCGGTTAATGGTGACGTACAGTTGCTTGAAAATGCCCCATTCACATCTAACGGCAACACATTGGTTCCACTTCGGTTTGTAAGCACGGCCTTTTTAGCCGATATCGATTGGAATCAGAGTACAAAGACAGCCCGCATTAGCCGCGGCGACTTGAAAATTAAAATTACTGCCGATAAATTAAGTGCATCAGTTAACGACTACAGCGTTAAATTAGACACTGCAGCACAACTAAAAGGCGCACAAATATTTGTGCCCTTAAGGTTTGTTAGCTACATTCTAGGCGCAAAAACAGAGTGGAACGCTAAAGCCCGAACCATAGATATTACCGTACAAAATTATAAACATCAACAGGCCGGTTTCAGCTTTTTGTGTCCCACAAATTTAAAAATGGAAAATGAAAATGAGACAGCCGCACGTTTTACCGGCTCCCAAAGTAGGGCATTAGTTGTTGAGAAAACCGCTCAGCCTAGCTTTAGCGTAAACGAAATGAAGAGCAGATTCCCTAAGGCTAAGCTTTTGATGCAGTCCGAACAAGAGCTGTGGATAAAAAAGGGCAACCTAATTATGCTATACAGGTTACTGTCTAAGGGCAAAGACTACTTTATTATCACTTACGGCATAGGAGCGGATCAGTTGAACTCTGCGGGTAAAAGCGAATTTGAATTAGTAGTCAGCACGCTACAAAACGATGGGTAAAATGTATAAAAATGCTAAAATCTTTTATATACCCGCTCATACGCCTTTTTAGGCAGCACCCGGGCGGCCACGTTCAAAATGGAATTAATTATTTCGATTAGGCCTTCCGGTCCATCCCAGTGCTCAAGCACTACCTCTTTACCCGCCGCATCAAACATCCCTTTTAGAACAAGAGCCACAGCCAACAGATCATCCAGCTGACCCAACAAGGGGATGAAATCAGGAATAATGTCTATGGGAGACAGAACATATGCTATGACGACGCCCAAAATAATTTTGTTTTGGGAAGGTACACGTTCATCATTAATAAGACGGTAAAGCAGTTTTAGAAAATTCGGTAGCAGCATTATTAATTCTTTTGCCAGTTTCTCGCCATCATTAACGAACTTGTCTTCTTTGGGATCATAATGGTATGTTTTCATAACTCCCTCCAAATACCAAAATATTTACCAACTCTTTTACTTTCTTCAACAAACTCCTTGCATTTCCTTTCATTGTGACGAAAGTCTATTAAAAATAAAAGTCTTCGATTCCTTAGAATCGAAGACTTTTGATTTTGATAACTGCCCCACCGTGCCGTCACTCATCGTTTTTTCAAACCCACCTCTCCCAGGTGGGTGCCTGGTCACAAACTTTTGACTTCCACCAGCAGATGGCCTGTCATCTACTTATGAACCTGGGCTCCCGTATTACATCCGTGGTTGAAAAACTGACAAGCAGTCGCACACGGCAGGATAAGTAATCCTTATCCGAAGCATTTGACTAGCTTAACACTTATTATTATAGCACATTCAATCGTAAATTTCTATGCTGCTTTTTTAACCATTTCAGGAATTACCGTTAATTAGTGCCACCCCCCATGAAACTTTAAAGCTTGTTTTAATTGCTGGTAAATATGGACATACTAAAAAAACCAGCCAGCACTTAAATTAATCCATTTAAAACCGCCAAATACCAGAGGCGGTTTTTTTATGAACGTTTCAGCAAACCTTTCATAAAATAAACAAAAAAAGACACATAACATCCCTTAAAGAGTAGGGAAATATTTTTTAGCCAAATGAAAGGTCGTGTTTTCTATGTTGAACAAAGAAAAGATTAATGTTTTTGAACCTTTCACTACTGGTGAAAGCTTGGAAAGCATTTCACAATTTTGCAAATACAATAATATTAACTGGAATAATTTGCTGGAAATGTCCACTTCGGGGATTTTAAATGTTTTTCTTTCCTCAAGTTCAATTGAAGATCAGATCCAGTTTTCTAATTGTTTAGACCATGTAGAAAAAGTGACCAACCACTTGAATGAAAAGGTGGACACCATTCAACTGAAGTTACGCGGTGTAGCATATTTACTTAAAGCCATGACAGAAACAATGAATAGCACAGGCTACAATAGCCCTTTCCAATTAACGCCGCAACTTTACATCGATTATTTTTCTCCGATAACAGATTCAACTACTGTGGAAAAATTTAATCACCTTTGTGCGGAAAATTCAATCACTGCACTTGAGGTATTGGATACAGGACTCTGTTGGTACGGAGTTGACACAGTACTTGGGGATTACTCAGAATTAACAGGGATGGGGTTAATGGACATAGACCGTATCGGATCTGGAGCTGTTGTAGCTAAAATGATTAACGGGTATCTCAGATATTTAGAAACCACACCTTACGATAGAATAATTACGCTCCTGATAATGACTAAAGTATTTGCCGCAAGCACTCTGGGTATTTGCCCCAAAACCTTAAGAGAAGGCCACTAACATGCAAGTAAGGCCGGTGCTAAAAAGATTCCACCAAAAGTTTCGCAAACAATGGCTCATTATCAGGAAATCCCTGGTTGTGAGCCTAAAAAATACCTCCCCGGAATTCGATTTATGGACCGATTTTCTAATCAAAGTAAAGTTAGGGTGTTGGCAGATTAGCCATACCATGAGATACTAAAAATAGAAAGCTTTTTTAAAGGAAAGGGTAGTTTTTGATGAAAATCAGTAGAAATAAGGACAGGAAAATTGTGTTAATGCAATCGCAGGATATATATAACGATATTCTACTGCCATTAAAAGACCGTTCCCAGGGAAACGGCAAAAGTGTTTTCTTTTATAGAATCATAGGTTTCGACGAAAAGAATGAATTTATTAATCAAACAACACTACTGCACGAGAAACTGATCAACCTTGGTAGCTTATATCTTTACTTCATTGAAAACATACCACTCCCTCTTAATGAAAACCTAACCTGTAGTATCAACAAAGTCTTTAACATGTTAGATAATATACAGGTAGGTGCTTTGTGCGATGTCTTAGAAAAAGAAAATTTATTTCCTGGCACTGCCACAAATATCAAAGAACCCTTTAAAACTATCCTTGAAAAGTATCTAAAAAACGAACCGTATGCCAATATTAGTATAATAAAGAATTTCGTTTCCAAGTTGCTTTTGTGGATGCACGAGCATATCCCGCAACTATACAAAACCAATTCACCCTGGAATCCCAAAATATTATATTATGGTGATATTAAGAAACACAGCGTTTACTACTTAATTTTATTATCCCAAATAGGCTGTGATGTAATTTACATTAACCCCTACTCTAATTCTGGTTACCAAAAAGTAGATAAAAGCAACCAGTTTTCCATGATTTTGGAGGGAAAAACTAAAGTAAGACTCAACCCTCCACCGATTAAGGTTATGAATAAACCAACAGGGCCACCCGGTGATCTAGAGGCCTTGAATAAAGTAGTGCCCATCATGGGCCATACCGCCGTAGTTAAACTTAAAAATTCCAATGACGTATTAAGGGACATGCTGGTGCCATTAAATAAAAGAGGCGGGTATCTTTGCAATCCAGCTCCCATTATACCGGTATATTTTCATAGATATATCGGAGTAAACGGAACAATGGATTCAACAATAGACGAATACTATAACAATCTATACCGGCTGGATAAAACTTTACAAAACCGACCAAATGGCTTTGTAAGATTGACAGATCATGTATCCATGCCCGAGAATAAAGAAATTGTACTTTATAAATCCAAACTGCAGCACACCCGGATCACACTGCTGCATGGCAGTAAAAAGAATCTTCTCATAAACAAAATTATTAACGCTAAAATTTTACCGACTACCGTAAGCCAGCCATTAAATAACACCATCAAAACAGCCTTTCAGGAAACTATAGACTTATTTGACCAGATAGAGGTAAACAGCAACATATCCAAAATCCAAAATTTTGCACTTAAATTAATTGGCTGGACCAATAAATATTTTGCTGCTTTATATAAATCATTTGATTTTCAAGACAATCCTAAAGTCATATATTATGGTGATATTAAATACCATGAAGCATATTTTTTAATCTATCTCTCTAAAATCGGCTGTGATATTTTATATGTTAATTCTGATATGCAAAAAGATAATATATTCAAAGAAATTGATCCTGAACAAAAACACACAAAACTTATCCAAAACGAGCATAGTAAAGCATTAGAACAATTCCCCCGGCATGAACGAGCAGTTAGGAAAGCTACAGTTGCGTATAACGCTTCACAAGAAATAGAGCAGGTTATTTATACCGGGGATGTAGGATTGTTTAAACCCTGGCAGTTCGAGAATGGTATGACCAAACCGATAACTTTAAAAACCACCTATGATGAGCTAAAAATTCTCTGGCAGGAAGATGCAAAAATAAGACCGGAGTTTAAAGTAGTTGACAACTGTGTTTATGTACCTAACCTCTTGGCCAAAATAAAAGGTACACATAAAGAATTGTCACAGTACTGGCATGATTATGGACAGTTTTTAGCTGCTAAGCACACTTACGCAATGACAACTGTTCCATTCACGAAAGTAAAATACAGCAAGCGCGATTTATATGCATCAGCTTTTTTATTCAACAATTCCGGACTGATAGATAAAGAAAAGCTCTTTAGAAGTAAATTTTACAACTTTAGTTATTTAAGAACATCCTTGCAAGAATTTATCATCAATAAGACCAACGAGCTAATTAATGCAAATGTTTTCCTTGATAACAATGATAAGGAACTGAGATTAAAAATATTAATGACCATCTTAACCATGGATGAATCCATATTACGGCTAATAGAAACCTTTGACTTCCCTGCGGAAGTGCCCAAACTAGTAATTTATGACGGAACCAAAAATATTTTCAGTGATGAAGACGCAATAATTATTGCTTTTCTTAACCTGGTCGGAATAGACATTGCCATTTTCACACCAACCAACTACAATAATATTGAGCTTAAACTAAAAAAAGAACTACTGGATGTCCACCAACTGCCGGCAGTGCAACTGGATTTACAAACACCGGACTTCACTGATATACAAACCGAAGAGAATAAACTTAGTGCTTTCTTAAATAATGTTTCAGAAAAAATAAGGAGGAAATTTCATTGAAAATTACCAAGTCTGAGAGGCAAACTGAACAGGCGGTAGAGGAAGTTTCTTTTGATTTGGAGAAACAAAAACAGGAAGTTGCAGCAAAAGTGGAAAAATCTCCTGAAGTGGATAATATTTTAGAGCAAATTGATCTTGATAATGCCAATACCATTATGACCTTTGGAGCAAATGTTACTGAGGAAATAGCAAGGTTTTCCGATAAAATTCTGCACAGCATGGAGACCACCAAAGTTGAGGACTCAGGTGATATGCTGATGCAGCTTAACCAAATAATGGACAAGTTTGACATTAAGGACTTCGAGGAAAAAAAACAGGGTTTCTTGGGCAAACTATTCAACAAGGCGAAAGACTCTATTGAGGCACTATTTAAAAAATACCACACTATGGGTGATGAAGTAGATAAAATCTATGTCACCTTAAAACAATACGAGTCTGAAATTAACGGGACAAATACCGAACTGGAAGAGATGTTCGTTAAAAACCTGGAATATTACGAACAGCTGGAGCAATATATTTACGCCGGGGAACTGGCAATTAATGAAATGAGAAACAATATCATTCCACAGATGCAAAGTAAGGCTGAAGCCAGTGGTAACCAGCTTGACCAGGTGGCAGCAAATAATGCAGGCAGGATGTTGGAAATGATGGAGCAACGGGTTCATGATCTCAAATTAGCTGAAAATATTGCCATTCAAACTATGCCCAGCATTAAGTCCATTGAAAACGGTAACTATAATTTAATTAGAAAAATTAATTCCGCCTTCATCATCACACTGCCCATATTTAAGCAGTGCCTAATTCAATCTATCATGTTAAAAAGACAAGCTGTACAAGCTAAGGCTATGCAAGCACTAGATGAAAAAACCAACGAACTCCTTTTGAGAAATGCTGAAAATACGGCTCTGCAATCCAAAATGACAGCACAACTGGCTTCCGGTAGTTTTGTCAGTGTGGAAACACTGCAGAAATCATGGCAAACAATTGTCAAAGGCATTGAAGAAACCAGACAAATCCAAGAGGATATGCGTCAAAAGAGAATTGAAGACAGCAAAAAGCTCCTTTCTTTCAAGGAAGAATTTGAAAATAAAAAAATGCTCAATTAGTAGTACTCTGGAAACACGGCTGCGAGCCCTTTATTATAAGGCAACTAAAAAGCAACCTTATAGTGAATAAAGAGACATTACAAAGGTTGCCTAAAGCGAGTTCACAGTTATGGGCTAATTAGATCCCATCTAAAAGAAAGGTTCTTAGGTGCATTTTATGGATAGAACATATAGAGGAATAATAGCTGGAGTCATTGGCGGTTTATAACCATCTTCATTCTTTGCCCTTAGTGCAGTTCTAAGATACAATGGCAACTTCCTGGGGGGTATATTAAAAGCGATTATAGCGAAGGATTATTTGGTAACGACTATCTTCTGCTTCGCTATGGTAATCGCGCATTTCCCTGTATTGAACATTTTTACTAACTGGTTCAATGGTTACCTCAATACCACCGGTAGAGGTGAATTCCTCAACTGCCGGAGGCGGGGAGGTTGCACTAGTCAAATTGGCCAGATCCAATGTAGTAAACCCGTCAAAGTCCTCGATGATAAGGTCTGCCGGAGCCCACAATGCAACGAAGAAATTAAATGCCAGCGTAACTGCGGCAGCAATTGCAGACGCCCAGGCGGCACCAAGACCTAAAGCCGCTGCCACCCCTGCACCAAGCCCCCCAAGAGCTCCAGCTATTGCATCCCACTCGCTTTTGATGATAAGCGCGAATGCATCTTCAAAATCCTGAATTTGTTGTTGGAAAGCATCTTCGTCGTCAACCTCAAACCCAACTATTGTCAAAGTTGCGCCTGCTATATCTCCTGCCCTACCCTGAAAGAGAACCCGGGACATATCGCGGTGCTCTCCTGAATCCACGTCTCCAAATCTAAAACCAGTTGTGTTCATTTCGCCGGGAGTTAGATCAGGCCCAACAGGAACTGTTACGACTCTGATAGCAACTTCATCGGAGCCAAAGAACTCAGGATCTGTTTCACTGGGTATATCCAACCTTTCGCTGGCGAGTTGAAAATTGACATCCGGTGCAACCAGAACCTGTATAAACTGCGGTACCAGTGATACATATTCATCAAAGAACGCTCCGGGAATGTCTGTGTTATTGGGTACGATAACTTGAATGCTATAAATTCCGTCAGGAATATTTTCTGGGACTTTAAAAGTAAGTTTGTCCTGCACTCTACAGTCAGCTATTACCTGTTCTTGCTGCTGGTCATCAATAATAGTTACCGTTTCAGTAAGAGGAGTGGTTACATCTCCACATACATGAGCCTCCACATCACGTGTAACCGTACCACCAACCTGACGAATTTGAACCATGGCATCGGTGTTAAAAAAGTTGAAGCCCTGCAGCATTACCGCTTCCCCTGAGGAGACTGCCGGCACACGTAAACAGGTTTCACTCACGGAATTTCCGGGGCAGTCTGGTTCTTGGAGCACCTGGCAATTAAGTTGAAATCCTTCATCCAGGGTACATGCTTGCTGCAATTCATCAGGCCTATATTCACCGATGGATAAAGGAGGCACAAAGCTGTTAGTACGAAAACCATTTACGCTGCAGATTACCGGGGTTAGGAAAACTTCATTGGGCTCAATCCCCGGAGTCGGTCTCGGAAGACCGGGACGTTCCTCCATAAGGCATTCAGTATTATCAAAGGTCTGTTCGCTAACTCTTTGTAAGAGCTCGTTGGAAACAGCTTGAGCCAAAGCTTCAACAGTAACCGGCTGCTCCCCACCAAACCCGGGAGCTATAAGGCGTCCCTGCAGAGACGGGCGTAGAGCGTCAAATGATTCTACTGCACAGCCTATGACCTGCCGCAATTCAGGAGATTGGTTTTGGAGGATTTTAAAAGCTTCCTCTTCCAGGTTGTTTGCCGGGGTGACACCCTGTAGAAACCGGCGGGCCAACTGGAAGAAAGAAGTAGCCAGAACACTCGGTATACTATTATTCTCAAGTAGTGGAGTTAGTTTAGCTTGTATGCTTTGTTTAGGTTTATGGCCGGTGGCCAAAGGAATACAAGCCCCCTCAGGAGGTAATGTTGGTGGGCAAACTACCGGTGGACACTGTGTAGATGGACAAACTTGGCCACAATTAAAATTTATCTTTACCATGTCTGTTGAATCAATGTTCACCTGGTTTTCACAAATTGCACTACTTTCAGGTACCTGTTGGCGGGACGCCGCCTGGCGGGATATTGAATTTGAATTTACGTCGGGCGAGCACGTTGAATTACACTCAAAGTTAACATCTACCTCGTCCGTACTACTAATATTTACTTTATTATCGCAGTTTTTCCCGTTAGTTGATGGCATTTTGGTAAAAATCCCCCTTTTTAATTTTTTTACATTATACGTTCGGGGCTTACCAAATGTTACAAATTTTTCCTTTATATTTCACACCTGCGTCCACATGATTTTTCACTCCCAAGCAAAGCTTTGCTTGAGAGTCCGATACCCCAAAAAAAATGACTTGTTTAAATCGATAACCGTAATACCGAACAAGTTATTCTCCCCTGTTGAATATGGGTAACAAGCCGGGACAACCAATCCAGCGCTACAAAATTTCGCGGGCTCCACTAGTTTGTGCCTTTATACTTTATAGTCAGGAGTACAGGTTGGGCATGATGGCTTACCGGGGACATTTCCACTGCTAGGGTATAAACGTTTCTGACGACACTGTTCTTCTAAAAGTTTAGCAAGTACTAACTGAACTTCCCGTGATTCAGGAGTAGCAAAATCGGGGTGAGCCAAGTTTCTCATTTCCAAAGGGTCTTTGGTAATATTGTACATTTCAATTTCATCAGGTACAGGCCTTGTTTTTACAGTTGTAATACAAACCTGGCAATTAATTTCTTCAGATACCGGAGTTGGATTACCCTGGCTGGTGGTTTTATCTTCACAACCTGGATTGCTCCAGAACTGCGGGTTATCGAAGTAACGGGAATATTTCCAAATTTCTTTTTGATCTGTATCTCCAGTAGGGAGAGTTGTGATAACTGTTTCTATATGATTGGGTTGGATAACGGAATTATAAGGTTTCCCCAGAAGTGATACCTGGTTAAGTCCTCTGGTAAAATCATCATCTGTCATGAAATATACCGGTTCTTCCAAATCTTCCAGGTCAACTTCTTTTAAAATCAATGGTGTCAAGTTCCGGCCAACTAAAGGATGTACTTCTGTATGACTATTGTTTAGCTTATCCTGTATTTTAGTTGCATCTATACCTGCTAATCCCAACATTGTAGGTAGAATATCAACATGGTTAGTAAGAATGTCTGTAGATTCACGTTCTTCAAATAAGTTTGGATTATGGATAATAAAAGGGACATGAATTGCTTCTTCATATGCCTGGTACCATTTCTGAAAGAGACCGCCATGTGCCCCCAGTAAGTCACCATGATCAGAGGTGAAGAGTACAATTGTATTTTTATAAAATGAAGACTCTTTAAGTGTTTTAAAGACTGCCAACATATCTCTATCAACCTTTTTCTGCAATGAAAAATAGAGTTGGCGGTAAAACTGGGTGTCTGCTAAAGGTTGTAATGCCTCAGGGTAAACTTCTCGATAACTACTTTGAGCCCGTGGTTTTGTTATCAGTGATTCATTTGCTGTTGGCGCTGGAGGTATGGGTGGGAGTGAAGGGTCTATTTCAAAGTTATATAATGGATCAAATCGTGTGAATAGACCAAACAAAGCTATATCATGGGGATTTACAAATGAACACATTATAACCCAGGGAGCTATTTCGCAATTTACTATAGTTTCTTCATTATCCAGTTTTTTTATTAGAGCGATTACCTCTTCCCTATAGATTATATCACGCCCGCTCAAACCAATAGCAGCAGACGAACCGGAGTTACGTGGATTACCGTTGAAAGGTTCTGGACCGATCCAGCCATTAAATCCAAACTCATTAAGACGATTAGCATGGAGATAAATTTGTTCATTTTTTGGAATTGGCACACCTGTTCTGGAATTATAGCTAAGGAATGAATCCTGGGTATCTGGGATTAATATATCGGCCTGTGAGGCGTGCCATTTACCCTTCCAAAAAGTCTGATATCCTGCAGCCCGAAAATAATCACCAAAAGTAGGCACGGTATTTGGATCCAGCCAAAACGTACCAGGCTCAAAATCTACTTTAGCTGCACCGGTTGTTTGGCTAACTCCATGTAATGACGGATATTGACCGGTATAAAGTGTGCTGCGACTGGGTGAACAAGCGGTACTTCCCGTATAATGATTTTTGAATTCCAGACCATTATCACGTAAAAGTTCTTGAGTAACTAAGTTTTCTTTCTGCCATTCTTTGAGTTCTTCATTTTCGTAAACAGTTGGGAAACGTTCTTGATCAACCATAAAAATGAGAAAATTAGGCTTTGCCGAGTTCATATTAACATCTCCTCACATAAAAGTTATGTTAATATATGCCTATTGTGTAATCAAATGTGTTTTTAGTTGCCAATGATGACATAGTTATGTAAAATATTCATACCCTGGCCGGCTGTAAAGAATTACAGGGATGCGTTTTGGGAATAATTGCAGATAGAAAAAAGCTTCGCGCCTTGAACCCGAAGTCAATAACTACTCATTTTTTTAACCGTAATACACTTTTTCAGTAATAGCTTACTAATTTGGGTGAGGTGGTTCATCATGGCACAAAAATCATTATATATTCAAAAGAATGTTGGCCCAGTGGATCAAGGTGTCCGTATAATACTGGGCATTACTTTAATTGTACTCCCTGCTAATTTGCAGTGGCCGGCATGGACAATCGCAGTCTTGGCGGCAATCGGCGGATCGCAAATTATCGAAGGCATTACTGCTTATTGACTTGTGTTTGACCTTCTGGGGTGGTCTACCCTTGACAAAGTTAAAGCTGAGAGGTAGTGAACTCGTTCAGCTAAAGCTGAACATCGGGGCTTAAGAGGAAAGGGGATACACCTCCTGCGGAGGAATGTCCCCAACTGGTGGGATTCAACCACACCTGAAGAAAAAAAGTGCAAACTCCCACTTATAGAAGTGGAAGTCTTAGAAATCAGATAAAATGATGTTCCTATATCTAACATAACAGCATGGGGTCAAAAACTTTCGGTGGTTAGCTTGAATATATCAGCTGTTGGCAATAACAAAGCGCTTACCGTCTTTTTTACAAATTTGTTTTACCAGGTTGCGCCCAGTAACCGCAGCGGTGGATACACCAATCATGGCCCCTGCCCACTGCCCCACCATGAAAAAATTATTAAGCCCGGGCAGTGTCTTGCTAAGCCCTTTTTGCATAATTTGGAAATCACCCTTTGGGGCTGGCCACGGCTGCAGTCCATGGAAATTATTGGTGTAGCGCTGGACACTTACAGGCGTGGTAACGTCCACCGCCTCCACTTGCTTTCTGATACCGGGAAACCGTTTTTCCAGAACATTGATAACGGTTTCTGCTATAGTGTCTTTTGTGGTCATATATTTTGCCATATCCTTCCGGAGTATCCTCCAATAATTATAATTGCCTTCAGTCACCACCTTAATTACTGATTTCCCCTCGGGGGCCATGCCAGTAGCAGAGTCAAATATCTCAAGATACAGCGAATTTCTCCCTCGCCCCTCCAAAGTTATTGCTTGATCCAAAATCAGGGTTAGGGCATGGGGTTCGTTGGTGAGGTCCCGGTTCAGCCCTAAATAGACTTGCAATCCAAAAGACTGACTTTCAACGAAATGATCGTAATAAGCATCTATTAGCTCATTGGTATAACTACCGTCCAGCATGTTGTATATGGTGAAATAACCGTCCGCAGCGGAAACAACGATGTCCGCATACTGTTCACTTCCATCCGCCAGGCGGATACCGGTAGCCGTACCGTTATTAACGATAATCTTTTCCACAAAAGATAAATAGTTCATTTCACCGCCCAAGGCATCAAACCGCCTGGCAATTCTTCTGCTGAATTCCAGTGAACCTCCCCGGGGCCAACCCAAGTCCCCGATTTCAAATCCCCCAAGGAAAATGAGATTTGGTAACAGGGGCATTTCAGGCCCGGTTACATCATACTGTAAGTGCGGAAAAGCCTGCCGGAGAAAAGGGTTGGTAAAACGCTGCGCGTAACTTTCCATAGGTACTTTGCTCCACTTCATCACCGCAGGCAACCGTGGCAGCATACCAAGCCATCTTTTCTTTTCCCCCAGGCTCATAGCAAAAACATCCGCTTTGGCTAAGGCCCGGCCCGCATCAATGTATTTCTTAATTGCAACGGCATCCTCAGGGGCAATATTCAAAAGGTGTTTTTCCAAGCGATCCAAATCTGTATAAAGGTTAAGCGTTTCTCCCTTGGGACCCTCAACCCGAACAAACATCTCGTGGTCAATAATGTCAGTCCCGTCAAGGGCGCCCAATTCATCCCAAACTTTTCTGAGCGCTGCCCTTTTCCCGCTGCCCGCCAGATTGTGGATGCAATAATCAAAAGTATATCCCTTACGCTTCCAAGAGGTGCATACACCGCCTGGCTTATCATGCATTTCGTAGATAATTGTTTCATAACCGTTCATTCTGGCATAACATCCCGTGGCCAGACCCGCTATACCTGCACCGATGATAATGATTCTTTTGTTTTTCAATGTAAACCCCTCTTCGATTAAACTTAAACTGCACCTATTATAATCAGCCTATATATTATCGATCAAGACAAAAGTGGTCAGGGAAGGTACGAGGGATGAAAAACTGTGCCGGCAATTTGCCGCTGCGGATAAGTATATTAGGACCCAAGTACAAAATATTACCAGCAGAAAAGAAATATCACCGTGGTCAAAAACTTAGGCTTGAGTGAACTCGTTCAGCTAAAGATAGACATCGGGGCTTAAGGATTCCACCCCACCTGAATAAAAAGAGGAACTCCCACTTATAGAAGTGAGAGTCTTCGAAATCAGATAAATTAAATTATTCAAGCCTAACCCCACTCCCTTTTTCCACCACTTGAATAAATGTTTGTACTAACTGCGGATCAAACTGACTCCCGGCGTGTAATTCCAGTTCAGCCACCGCTTCCTGGTGGGACATTCCCGCTCAAAGTATGCCCGGTTATAAAGCCCGGTTAATGAGTCATTGCCAGCTCAAATATCTAAGCTGTTGCTCCATTTCTTTGCGGTTGGAAATATCCTTAATGGCTTCAATTGCTCCGACAATATGTCCATGCTCATCGTAAAGCATGGACGTCACTGCCCAGATAAAAGCACCTCTGCCTCCGGAGGCAACCGGGGACGGTTCTTGCTTGCCGGCTCGGGCAATGGAGAAGCCGCAAAACCTTGAAGTATAAGGGCTTGCGGCTTTCAATTAAAAACCAGACAAGTCCCTGTCCCCTTGTCTGTCGAAAGCTTACCAATAAACCCGTTAAAAATTAGGCAAATCAGGGACGCTGTCCATAATCTCACGCATTGTAAAGGAGAGGCAGGGAAACTTCCCGGAATGAACCGGTTCGTTTTCCTGATAGACTTCCAGTAACTCATATTGCTGATCCGTCAGCACATATTGTTCAAGCAGCTCATTATTAATATCCACGATCCAATATTCCGGAATGAGATATTTGGCATAGGCATGTAATTTTTGCCGCCGGTCGCGTTTGGCCGAGGAGGGCGACAGTACCTCGACGACCAGGTCAGGCGGCCCTTCAATGCCCCGTTTTGTGATGATGGACAACCTGTCGCGGTGGATCATGGCTATATCCGGCTGGCGCACCTCGGTCTCCGACAGGATCAGATCAATTGGAGCCAAGAGAACAACATAATCCCGTGAACAATTCTGCGTCGTGCGGTGCTCGATCTGCTGCAATACCAACTGGTGCAGTGCGTTTGGGCCCGGTGTCATGGCTTCCAGCCGTCCATCGTTTATCTCGTAGCGAATTCCGTCATCCGGCAGATTTGCGTAATCTTCGTATGTCACAGGTTGTTCTTTGATCAAGCAATCCGGCTTCGCAGTTTTATCTTTTCCCATAGCCAGATTCCTCCTTATCAGATTTATTACCAATTATACCAAACTGCCTTTTACCCTTTCAATCCTCTGGTTTTCTGAAGGATATAACCTTACCATTGTCATTGCCACTGGATTGCTTGGGAAATTTAGTTTGGCAGGATTAACATCCGCCACAGCCGGTCTTAGTCTTCTTTATCACCACCCTATCGCCTGGTAAATATACATTCCAATACCGGTGATAAAGATATTGGCCAGGGAAAGGGGAACCAGCACCTTCCAACTAAATCCCAAAAGCTGATCCACCCTGATGCGGGGATATGTCCAGCGGAATTGCATAACGAGAAAAACTAATATATACATCTTAAGGAGGAACCATATCCAGGAAGGTATAAACGTCAGGCCAAAAGGCGCTTGCCAGCCACCAAAAAACATGACCGTTGCCAAAGAGCACACCAGAATAATGTTGGCAAACTCTGTCAGGCCGTACATGCCAAAGCCCATGCCCCCATATTCCGTATATGGACCGGCAATAATCTCCGATTCACCTTCAACAACGCAAAACGGGGTACGGTTGGTTTCTGCAACACCGGCAATGAAGTAAATGAGGAAGGCTATAGGTTGAGTAAAAATAAACCAGATATGCTCTTGAGCGGCAATAATATCGGACAATTTTAGACTACCCACAATCATAACCACCCCCAGCAACGAGAGCACCAGAGGTAACTCGTAACTAACCATCTGGGCTACTACGCGCATGGCACCTATTAATGAGTACTTGTTATTCGAAGCCCAACCGCCCATCCAAATAAATAATGTGGATAGGGAGGCAACGGCTAGGAAATATAACAGGCCGATATTCATATCAATGGCCGCCATATTCTTACCGAAGGGAATCACCGCGAAAGCCATTAAAGTGGGCACGAAAACTAGTACGGGTGCCAGAAAAAATAATTTAACATCTGATTTTTTGGGTATAACAATTTCCTTGCTCAGCATTTTAACCATATCGGCGACGGGCTGCAGCAGCCCCTTGGGGCCAACCCGGTTGGGGCCTATACGTGCTTGCATGTAGGCGGCAACCTTGCGTTCAACAAAAAGCGGCAGATACAGGCAATTGATGAGGATAAATACCAGGATCGCAATAAGTTTACCCAGTAAGACAATTGATTCGGCAATTTCACGAGGTAAAAACCCAATAGCGTTGAGAAGAGACCTGAGCCAGTCGGCTATACCAACAAATAAGTTTTCCAATACACCTCCACCCCCTTAAATTCACGCGTGGCGTGTGCTTAGTCCTTTTTCTCCTGTACTATAATATGTGCTAACACCCCCTTCCCCCATTTTTTTAAAAAAACATTAACTACCTCCTCTGGGAAAATATCATCTTTATACCAACTTATATATTAATTTACTGTTCCTGTAAAGGGCAATTTATATCACCGGCTCTCGTAAAAACGACAAGCTGTGGGTTAGCGAATATTTTGAAGACGTTGAAGGACTGATCAAAAGGGAGCTAAGTGCGGCAGATGTCCGTAGCTTAATAGAAAATCGAAAATTGGCAAGGGTAATAAATGTAGATGAACTGCCTTCCTTTATCAAAGGTACGCCGAGCACTGAAAAACATACGCCTGCGAATGAAATAATGGTAAAAAAAATAAAAGGGATTGCCGGCAGCTTGAACCTGGTGAGAAAAAAAGAAATCTTTATCGGAATGGATTAAAGCCATATTTTTAAGCCGTTACCCAAGCAAATTGAGTGCTTTCTTGATCAGGGAAAACGGCATGGTTCGTAATAGTGGCGGTTATCCCTCAGCAGCATGTATGTCTGTGTCGGGGTAATAACCGGTTAAAAATGAGCCGCTGGACCAAACCAAGGCCTTGTTTCTTCCCGGGCCTTGTGTTTTTCCTTTTCTCTCACTTCGGGAACCTAAGCAGCCTCGTCACTCAAGGATCTCTTTAATATGGATAATACAATATCCTGATTTTCCCACCAAAAGTCACTTGCTACGTCCATATTTATGTTTAGGTGACCGTTTTTCTCAAGTAATCTTTCAAGTTTCTCAATGAAGAACCGGGCCAACTACCAGATATCGTTATTATTTTCCACCGTCAAGTTTCCGGCAAGTCCGGATTAAAACCACTTTGGCATAAGCCGGGCCAATACACCCCTGACAAAACTATAAATACTTAAAATGAAGCCCTTCCGCCTAATGGTATTGCAAAAGTCAATAAAAGTGATAACAATAAAGTTGCCGCTTTTGCATGGTTAGGAATAGCAATCCACAATAATTGTGCCGCTGCCGTTGTCAACAGTCACCACCTGGCCGTCATGCAAAAGTTCAGTGGCGTTGCCGGTGGCGACCACCGCCGGAATCCGGTATTCGCGCGCGATGATCGCCGAATGCGACAGGAACCCGCCGGAATCCGTCACCAGCGCACCTACGCTGGAAAACAGTAAGGACCATACCGGCGAAGTTATAGGGCATACCAGCACGTCCCCCGCTTGAATCCGGTAAAACTGGGATTCATCTCTGATTACCCGGACCGGCCCCGTATAGCGGCCCGCCGAAGCGGCGATCCCTTTCAATGCCTTATTTTCCGCTTGTCGAATTCCGCTGGCCGCCGCGGCGAAGATACGCTCGCTGGACCACAGCAACGCTTCGTGAATAAAGCGGGCCTCCGTGGGCAGGGCAGCGCAAGAAGGTGCAGACGGTGGGGGCGTACCGTAACTGGCAGGCCCCTGATGCGCCAACACTCCGGCTCTTTCCCCCTTCCGGTGCTTAACCAGTTCGTACTGGGAGCTGCCTGCGCCCAGTGCAGTAAGAGCTTCATCCAACTCCAGGAAAAAAATGTCCCCCTGCTCTGTTATTTGTTTGCGTTCAACAAGCCGACGCCCTATTTCCAGCACCGCGTATCGCAGGAGCGCCAGCGGCATGCTTGTGTCGTAGAACCCGTGCTCCTCGCGCACGGGGTAGGCCCGCTCGGCCCGGGCCAGCACCCGCTCAAAGTTTTCCCGATCCGCTGCGGAACATTCGGATAAAATCCGGCGGGCCTCATCCCTCAAGCATTCACGCTTTTCCGCCAGCGATCGAGTATCTGTTTCCGGATCATATTCACTCTGAATCTGGTTGTCAATCATGGCCAGTATTAACTCCGGCTTCTCCGCTAGAGTGGGATCGGCCACTTCGTAGCCCATTGTTCGGCAGCCATACTCCCGCCGATACCCGGCAAACGCTTCGGCAAAGCCATTGTCGGTCGCGGCCATCCGTTCTGCGGTACTCCGGTCGATCCGGCGCAGCAGGTTCTTAAGCTGCGGACTCGCCCGTACTTGCTGTGTGATCCGGGCCAGGGCACGGGCCGGAGCGCTGGATGTTTCGGAGAGACCAATCAACATATCAAATACTTTCTCCTCGTCCCATCCCAAAAGATCGCGACAGGTAAAGACAAACTTAGCCAGCAGCAAGTTTAATGACTGGTTGAGCATCATGTGTGTTTCCTGGCTATCCCGTAACAGGCGGTCAACTTCCCCGGCATATCGGGCCAAGTCGTCACCGGATAACGCCCGGAGGTTGATGTCCCGCAGGTCCGTTAATCGCTTTATAAGGTCATCCTTTAATTCCTTATACCACTTTTCAATCCATTGACCGGCTTTATCGGAGCGAACTACTTCTCTACAACCCCGGATACGGGCCCGCAGCGACGGCAGCAGGCGGATTAACAAACGCATCAACCAATCAGGCGGCGGCTGGCGATCCTTTCCTCCCGGGGGAACCACCCGCAAATAGACCCAACCACCGATCTCACGCTCTTCCACCGTTTCCACGAGCAATCCAAACCCCGTACACATGCGCCGGAATCCCTGGTTGGCCGCGGGCAGCAGGACCGAGCGGGTAAGGGGATAAAGCGGTCGCGGGTAATGTGAATCCCCTCGCGTCCAAAACCCGGGCGGGGGCTCAACAGCTACAGGCTCGGGCGCCGGCGCTTCCACAGCCGGCAACGTAGTGATTGGACGGGCCTGCAATAGATATAACCTGCCGTTGCTTGATGCCCATTCAATATCCTGCGGGACGCCGAAATGCTCCTCTACCCGGCTGGCCAATTGGGCCACCGCCAGTACCTCCTGTTCACCAAGGGAACCTTCGGGCGCGTTCCGACAGACGGCCCGTCCTTCCCGCACCACCCATTCGTCAGGTGTGGCTTGGCCTGAAACCAGCCGCTCACCCAGTCCGCGGACGGCACTTACCATCGTCTCGCAGCGGTCGCCGGTAAGCGGATTGGCGGTAAAAGCCACCCCGGCTGTATCGGCTGTCACCAGGGGCTGAATCAGCACCGCCATCCGCTTCGCGGCCAGTTCCCGGACCGTCCGGTACGAATTTATATGACTGCTATACAAGGAAGCCCAACATTTACGCACGGCACCGGCAGCAGCGGCATAGCCGCTTACGCCCAGAAACGTCTCGTACTGGCCGGCGAAGGAAGCGCCGGCCAGATCTTCCGCTACCCCGGATGAACGCACAGCCAGCGGTTTATCCTCGAAAGCACCCAGGGCATCGCGGAGAGCGTCCTCGACGGTGGGCGGCAGCGGTTTTTTTACTATCGCGTCACCGGCCTGCCCGGGGTCAGCAATTGCTATGCCCACATGTGCTGCAAAGGAAGCCGTGGTTACGACAATACCTTCAGGTACAGGAAAGCCCGCTGCCAGCAGTCGGGATAAGTTAGCGGCCTTGGTTCCGGCCAGCTCGGGGAGGGCAGCTTCAGGAGCACGCAGCGAAAGAACATAAACGGGTTCCTGCTGTTGATTGGCTTTGCTCAGATTCATATCTTTACCCCCTTTTTACCGTTCCTTACCTTCAGCTTCTTCGTACTGTTTGACCTCACGGATTAAAGCATGTAGTGCCCAGTTCAGTGCGGCCGCGGTATCTGCAGCATCGAGCCCGAACCGCTGGCGAAGGGTGGCCCAACCCTGGTTACTGGCCAGGTAACGAATTACAGCCGCGGTTTGCCTGGCATACTCAGGGGGTAAATGGGGAGCACATTCACTCACCAGTTTATTAATTATATTGTCCCTCCGCCGCCTGCTTTCCGGATTAATGTTCAGCGCCGCCCAGGTTGTTACAATGGCTTGATTAATATCTGCGTATTGCTCAAATACCGGTATTGACTTTTCAATCCAGGTGGGAATCTCATCAATGGTGCGGGGAGCAGGGGGCATTTTCGACCGGATCATTTCGCTCGCCCATTCGTATAACTCCTCCAGCAGTGCTTCACGAGTCTTGAAATGGCGGTATACCGATGCATAAGCTATACCGGCGCGGCCCGCGACATCCTGCATGCTGAAGGTATGAATGCGGCCATCCGCTACCAAAGAAGCAACAGCCTCCATGATGAGGTTCCGGGTGGTCTCCTTCTGCCGGTCACGCAAGGGGCTGGAATACGGCCGGGTCTCGGGTTTACCTTTGTCCATGGTTTTGTTGATGCACCCCCCATATTAAATATATAAATTCTATATCCAATTACAACCCCATGATATTCCAACCGGGAGTAAATGTCAACATACTTTAATCACAAAAAAAAGACAAGGGAAGATCCCTTGTCCTCATCATTTGATCGTCTGGGCCAGTTACAATTATATGGTTGCAAACCAAAAACCCGGCTCACGCCGGGTTTTTATTTATTACGCATACATTTGCCACCAGCCAAAAGTACAGCTGTAAGCGAGATTCTGTTGAAGGTAGCCATCTATCTGAGAAAACCATAAAAAATATAGTTTTCTCCCCCTTTTCGGGGTGCCCCTACCCGCGGCTCAAGGCCGCCTATTTGGGTTGCACGTTGGTGGAGTTTACCGGTTCCACTCTTCTGTTGCCAGAAGACCTAGTTTCTGTGGCACTTTATGGCTACTAAGAACCCGGAAGGCTCTTTTCACCGTCGTCAGGTCACCCTGCCCCGGCTTACGCCGGGCACCGTTTTAACAGTATTTAGGCACAGCCTAAACACTGTACGTGTCTCGACTTTCCTCTACCTGCATTTTTCAGCAAGCAGCGACTACCCACCGTACTTAAGACTAAAATTGGTGGCAAGAATTTATTATACACCGTTAATGCACAAAGGTCAACAATAAATCGAAACAAATAGCGTATAACACTAGTCCTCCAGCGGCAAAGAGACTAAAACAGACATTGACTAATACGCAGTAATTTGATAAATTTTTGATAAGAGAAAATAATTCTATATCATATAGTTAACCTGTTAAATATAATACTACAAACGGGTTGGCTTTGGAAGGGGAGGGTATTACCCATGGGAGACTGGCAATATTTATGGAGTGGGCTGGCTATAATTGCAGTAATTGGTGTAATTTCCGCATTGTATACTCCAAAGATCAATCAGGCTATGAAAAATTTAGAGTATTACGCAAACGGACATATGACCAAACATCATAAGTATGTACCCTTTGACTAATCAATTAAATTCCCTTACGGGGAATTTTTTTTTTGGAAAGATACATTTAACGCACTTAAAATTGCACCTTGATTAACCAAAACAAGATAATCAGTGGTATACTATAAAGAAGACTTGGTTCATGTTGGGGTCTTACAGGCTGTGCGAAGATTAGTAAGCATTTGAATCTGCGCGGAACGGAGAGGAGAACAGGATGTCCATGCATCATCAATCCGCAAACAACAAGAAGACAAGCTTTCTGGTGCTTCTTCTGTTAATCCTAGCAGCACCCGCTTTATTATTTGGGTGCGGTCAAAAAAATGACCAAGAGGACAGCTCTGCCAAATTAAATAATTCGGAAAAGGAAAATATGCATATCGGTGTTTATTATGTAAAATATACTTCAAAAGATACTTACTTGGTGCGGGAAGAACACACTATTCCCAATACAAATGAAGCCCTTAAAGCAGCAGTGCAAGAGTTAATTAAAGTTAAACCTCAAACTGAACAAGCTATCAATGTTATTCCTCATAATACAACGGTTTTGGGTGTCGAGGTTGAAAACGCTACAGCCATGGTAAACTTTTCTAAAGAAGTTCTGGATGCTAACATAGGGTCAGAAGGAGAGATTTTAGGGATTCAAAGTATAGTTAACACTTTAACTGAGTTCCCTAGTGTGGAAGCAGTATCCTTACAAGTGGAAGGAACCTCGGAGGGCAGGGCAAAGGAATGGTGGGGACATTACGGTCTTTACAGCCAACCTTTTACACGTGATGTATCAGAAGTCTACGAGCCTGCAATTTGGGTAACACACCCACAGCCCAACCAGGTAACAGGAGTACCTTTACTGGTAAAAGGCAGCGCCCGCGTATGGGAAGGTAAGATCAGCGTCCAGGTAGTAGATGAAAATAACAACATTTTGGCGGAAAAGCACGGATCTGCTACACAAAATGCTCCGGAGCGCGGAGATTTTGAAATGAGTATTAAATTTGACCCACCTAAAGACGGTAAAGGCGAACTACAGGTCTTCGGAAGGAACCCCAATAACGGGTCGGACCTAATCAAAGTTTCCGTACCTGTCAATTGGCCTTAAAAAAAGCGCGCTAAGGGAACTACTTAGCGCGCTTTTTTTATATGACCAAAGCTGTGTTTACAACAACCGCAGCACCAATCGCAACTATCGCGCTAACCAGCAGCCACAGTAGATCTTTTTTAACTCCGGTTACCAGTTGGTCTACTGTCCTTGCAACCGGGGCAATATTTTTTTGCGCCATTTGTTCTACACCGTCCTTTGAAGGTTTTATTACTTTAGCGTGCTTTTTTATTAAAGGTAATAAAAATACCAGATTAAACCGGCCCCGATTATGAGGGCAATTCTTACATAGACATTGATAGAACCAGTAAATATTCCTTTATCCTTTAGCCACTCTGCTACTCCATTTGGTAATACCAAAACCATAAATAAAAACTTTGCTGCCGGAACAAAGGAAGGATTTCCCAGAGTAAACACCCATAAAACTACGGCCCAGGCCACCATGCCCAGGAAAACCCTGGCAGGCCCAGGCATGTCACGAAACCCCATTTTATTACCTCCCCCTTGTATTGTTCCACTTTTAAAGCAAAAATCCTTTCCCGGTCTATGATTCAAGACTGTTGAGCCCTGCACCTGCAGCGGCAAATTGAGAAACCTCGACAAAGGAATCATAAAACGCTTCGAAATCTATGTACCACTCTTCGGCTTGGAGTTTAACCAAAAACATCTCAGAAATAAATTCCCGCCCATCAGCTAAATAATAATGTATAGCTATTAACTTACTTTTGTCGTTTACTGGGGAAATTTTTGCAATCTGCCATTTTACAAGGTTAGCATCAATTATTTTTTCTTTGAGGTCTGCAAGCTTTGCTTTAGGGGAGCCTTCTTCGTTAGTCTCCCCTATTAGATATGGATTATCTACTGTTTTAGTTACCGTACCCTGTAGGACGCCTGAAAAAAAGTTGTCCAAAGTACTTTGCTGGATAAAGCCGGCAAGTTCTGCGTAATTATTCGCTCCGTAAAGTGTTTGTTTACGTTCACCTTTAAGTTGTCCAGCCGACACCATATCAAATTTTTTTCCTCCACCATCCAGACTTTGGTCATTACTTTCTGTTTGTGCCTTTTCAACATCCTTTTTACCCTCTTCTTGCCAAAACTTTATTGCATCTAATTTTCCGCAGCCTGATATGATTAGTAAACTAATCAGTATTATAACTAAATAAAAACTGTTTTTCATTTCTCTCACCCATTTTATTGTACCACCTATAACCTATTTACTGCAATTAATAAACTTCTTACGATTGTTTATGCCCCTTTCATAGAACTTAGCATATTATATAACAATCAGGTTACGCATTTTTCGTTCATAGAAAGGGGTGATACCTATGAACTTTGAGGAAAAATATTTCGAAAACATGGAGCGGGATATAAAGGAAGTTAAGCAGCACCTACAGGGAATGGAAGACCGTTTCGACGAAAAATTAAAGCAGGATTCCGAGCAAGTCCGTGCACAGATCCACAAGCTGGAATTAGTTATGGAAAAAAAATTGGATCAGGCAGTAACCGGCTTTATAGATATAACTAAAACAAGACAAGAGGATTACCGATCGGTAAACAAGCGCCTTGATGACCTGGCTCAAAGGCTGGATAAAACGACATCTTGGGCCATCAAACTATCCATTGGGACTTTTGTAGCGGTTGTCGGCCTGGTGTTCACAGTATTATTAAAGTGATACTACAACTAAATAATAGAAGCAGCAGACTATTTTAGTCGTAAAAATTCTGTGCCTATATGCTGATCTGTTCCGTCAAAGCTGATATAATAAAAAAAGTATATTTTTCCATGGTCGGAGAGGATAACGTGAACTTGGGAGCAAAAATCAAAAAACTACGATTAAACAACAATCTTAGCGTACGCAAGCTGGCGGAACAAGTAGGGGTAACAGCCAGCTTTATATACCAGTTGGAACAAGGCAAAGTCTCTCCGTCTTTTTCCACACTCAAAAGTATTGCTAGCCACCTGCACACCAATCTTAGCCTGTTAGTCGAGGAAGAACTGCCCGAGGAATGGTTGATTATTCGGCGCCACCGTCGCCGTAACCTAGCCACTGATAATCCTAATCTAACCCTGGAATTACTTACTTTCCTGGGCAGCAGGGATAAAAAAATGCAGCCCATCGTGTTCAGGATTGAAGCCGGCGGGGAAAATAAGGAAATGGACTTCTTTCATCAGGAACGTGAAGATTTTATTTATTTGTTAAGAGGGGAAGTTGAAATCGTCTCCGGAAAAAAACAATACCGTCTAGAAGCCGGCGATGCAGCTTACTTTATATTTGAGAGCCCTACCGTTATTAAAAACACTGGAACAGTAGAAGCAGAAGGTTTATGGGTAATCAGTCCTCCTGGCATCTAATACCTAACAACCTACTATTATGAGGACGGAGGTAAGGAATTGCAGCAGACACAACAACAAAGTCAAAGGGCCAAGGAACAATCTATTGGTGTTTTATTCGTTCTTATAGCAACTATAAGTCTAAGTACCGAGGCCATAGCCGCTAAATTTGCCTATGCCGGGGGAGCAAATGTTATTACAGCTCTAACTTTCCGCTACATTATTGCCGCGGTCCTGTTCAGTGCAGGACTTTTGTTTTTTAAACATTCTTTTTTATTGCCCAGGCGAGATATTGCTCGTATTGCAGTTCTAGCCTTAGGTGCTCAATCCGCCACTGTAATACTCCTATTCAATGCCTTTCGTTACATACCGGCGGCAATGGCAATTTTATTTCTTTACCTTTATCCAACTATAGTCACTTTTTTGGCCTTCTTGTTTTTAAA
The DNA here is from genome assembly GCA_009711705.1 of Bacillota bacterium. Lineage (GTDB taxonomy): Bacteria > Bacillota > Desulfotomaculia > Desulfotomaculales > VENG01 > VENG01. The sequence goes on along the minus strand of VENG01000023.1, from coordinate 48,822 downwards.
AGAGCCTCTAACCTGGCGAAAAATATCCGCCCTATTACTCACTATGGGAGGCTGTATCATTATACTTGGACAACCCCTGCATGGTCTAGATATGCGCGGGGTAGGTTTCTCCGTCGGTGCCGCTATAACTAACGCAGTATTTCTGGTGGGCAGTACCCGTATGTTAGACCATATCGAGGTACATGTATACAATACATATATGACAGTCATGATTGCCATTTTTTTCTCTGTACTGGGTGCCGCGACAGGTCAGCTTTCCTTTCACTTCACCTCCAGCGTATGGGTGGCAATTCTAGTACTGGGAATCGTATGTACTGTCCTTGCCATGGCCACCTTGTTCCAAGGTGTTAAGAGAATAGGAGCGTCAAGAACTGCCATTATCAGTACTTTTGAGCCGGTATCTACAGCCATATTAGGTTTTTGGCTCTTGCATGAAGGCGTTTCCAGCTGGCAGATATTAGGAGGCAGCCTGGTACTTTTAGGCGTATTTCTGCAACGCCGGGAGTAATCATTAAATTATAATTTTCTCACACCAAGTATTAAGCCTAATTTGGTACTGGTATAATTTTTTATTTTTGATATAATAGGTATAAGTAATAGTTAAAAATTTGATATTTTAGGAGTGAACCCAATGTTATGCAAGGACTGTTGGTTCTTTAAGCAGTGGGAATCTGTTTATATTGCTTTGTGCGAAAACTTTCACAAGCAAGTTGAACCGTCATCCCGCCCTTGTGACCACTTTATAAGTAAAAATAATATGACTAACGAGTGGGGAGAGCAAACGTGCAAAAACAATTACTGCAAATAACATAAGTCAATATGTATAACAAGAACGCGCTTTTAATACTTTATTGAACTGAAAAAAGAGGCGCTTTACGCGCCTCCTTTCCCCCCCCAAGAATAACGATCCACCGTCATTAATATACCACTTACAATGGCGGAAACATTTCGCTCTTCCCAATTCGTAGAAGAAACAACAAAGGGCAGCTTCACTTCCGAATCTCCCTGCAACTTAACACCTACTTCCAGATGCAGAGGACAATTCTCCTGCCAGGGAGACATTTCGTTCAACCTGAATACCCTCGAGTCGCGTAACTTACATTGCTCCTCCACCATAGACAGGAAGTTGTCAATAAAAACTTCCCTTTTTTCACCTGACATCCTCCAACACCCCTTACTTTTTAATAAACATATTCCTTTACCAAAAAGAAATATAGTCAAAAAGCTTTAACAGCAATATTTAAACCTCAAATGGCCATTTGCCTACCATTGAAAGATATTCTGTAAGATCTTACGGCAAACATCACATCCGGCAGCATATTTTTACCGTTTAGAAGTATTTATAACCTTTTAATACTGACAATAATTGTCATAAACAAAATGTATGGCGATCTTTCTTTTGGGCACAATATTTATCAACAAGGGTTCGTTATGGCCGAGCCTAGATTGCTGCAGGGTCTAACGGCTCTGTAGTAGTCGGCCAAAGACTAATACCGGGTCTAACGGCTCGATATTAGTTGGCGGGCAGATTGGTAAATGTTCCTGCAGCCCTTGCAATGGTCCGAACGATCATTGCAGGGACGTAGGGGATGTTTATCAATCGAGCTAAGATTAATACAGGTTCTCAATTTTTGCTCTTTAAAAATATTTGGGTTTGTGATGGTCGAGAGATCATTACAAGCTCATAAGGGATCTGTATTAGTCGAGCAAAGATCATTGCGAGTTCTGTAATGATCCTTGGTAGCCGAAAGGTTGCCAGGGGTTACGTAAGGATTCGTAATGGTTGTAGCGTAGGTCATGGCGGGCTCTTGAGAAACCCTTCTCTGCATGGAGAAGGGTTTCTTCTACTTAGTAGGCCTTAAATAGGTACTATAAAGGAGATTTTAAATTGGTTTACAGAAACACTAGAAAGAATAGACTAAACGAACTCCTAAAATTAGAAATAGCCGAGGAATTGGGGTTATTAGAGAAAATTAAGAATGGAGGCTGGGGAGCATTGAATGCTGCCGAAGCAGGCAGGATTGGCGGTAAATTAGCAAATCGCTTACAGAACGAGGAATAGCTATAACAAAAAGCGGTTTCCATTTATCGGGAAACCGCTTTTTGCCAGTTTTACTCTTCCACTACCGTCTTATATCCTGTTTCCTTAAGCACCGTAGCACAGCGTGGGCAAGTTTGGGGATGATCACAATCCTTACCAACCTCACTGTGATAATTCCAACAGCGTTCGCATTTCTTTCCCTGGGCTTTAACAATACCGACCTTAACTCGCCGCATTTCCTCAGAACCAAAAGCATCGGCAGGTGGCTTCTCTTGGGAAAGCTGAACGGTGGAGACAATAAATAGTCCAGGCAAGTCTTCTACTAGAGGATATAAAAATTCGTGCAGATCTCTGGACACGTATAGGGTTACGGACGCTTCTAAAGAGTTCCCTATCATTTTTTCTCTCCGTGCTATTTCGAGAGCCCTATTAACCACTGTCCGTACCTGCAACAGCCGTTGCCACTTACTTTCCAATTCGTGGTCAAGATAACTTTCATCCATTTCCGGCATATCAGTAAGCTGCACACTCTTGGGACTACCTTCTTCCTTCGGAAGGTGGTACCATATTTCTTCGCACGTAAATGCTAATACCGGCGTAAGCAAACGAACCAGGGCATGCAGCACTTCGTGCAAGACTGTCTGCACAGCCCTTCTCTGTACCGACCCAGCCGGTTCACAATATAAGGTATCTTTAACAATATCCAAATACCTGGCACTCATTTCCACGGCACAGAAATTATGAACGGCGTGATAAACCGTGTGAAACTCGTAATCCTTATAAGCTTCTACAACTTTGTTGATCAGCTTGTTCAGTTCCGACATCGCCCACCGGTCAATTTCTCTTAGATCACTTCGATCTACCTTGTGCGTCGACGGGTCAAAATCTTTGAGGTTGCCAAGTATGAAACGGGCAGTATTGCGAATCTTACGGTAGGATTCAGTAATCTGTTTTAAAATATTTTGAGATACGGCAAGCTCTCCCCTGTAATCAGCGGAAGTGACCCACAGGCGAAGTATATCCGCACCCATCTGCTTAATGACCTTTAGAGGATCGACCACATTACCAAGTGATTTGCTCATTTTACGCCCGTTCTCATCCACAACAAACCCGTGCGTCAAAACTGCCCTGTAAGGAGCCTCCCCGGTTACAGCCACAGAAGTGTTCAAAGAAGAATTGAACCACCCCCGGTGCTGGTCACTGCCTTCCAGGTACAAATCTGCCGGCCGGCACAAACCAGGCCATTTTTCCGGCTCGTCTAAAACAGCTAGATGGCTTGAACCACTGTCAAACCAAACATCCATAATGTCAGTTTCCTTGGTAAATTCACCACTACCACATTCACCGCAGGACAAACCTTCCGGCATTAAATCCTCGACCTTCCAGTCAAACCAAGCGTCAGAACCGTGTTGCCTGAATATCTCTTGCAAGTGTTGTATGGTGGTATCATTAATAATTTCTTTGCCGCACTCAACACAGTAAAAGATGGGAATGGGAACGCCCCAAGTGCGCTGACGAGAAATACACCAATCACCACGGTTAGCAACCATGTTAAAGATTCTTTCTTCACCCCAACCGGGTATCCACCGCACACCGCGAATCGCTTCCAGTGCATTATTCCTAAAGCCTTCAATAGATGCAAACCATTGCTCTGTCGCTCGGAAAAAAACAGGGTCTTTACAGCGCCAACAATGTGGGTACTGGTGACGGACCGTAACTTTTTTGATTAATGAGTCTTTCTCTTCCAGGGTTTGCAGTATATGTTTATTAGCATCGGAATAAAATTGTCCGGCAAATTTACCTCCTTGTTCCGTAAACTTACCATTTCCGTCCACTGGTGAAAAAATATCCAGGCCATATTTAAGACCAACCAGGTAGTCTTCATGACCATGACCGGGCGCAGTATGAACACAACCGGTTCCCGCCTCAAGAGTAACATGGTCACCTAATATCACAATTGAATCTCTATCTACAAAGGGATGCCGGCAAACTACTTTCTCCAGCTCCTCACCTTTAAACTCCCTGGTGATTTTAATCTCTGGTACTTCAGCATCCCCAACAAAATGTTCCACAAGGTCTTTCGCCAATACATATTTATCCCCGGCACATTCAGCTAAAACATAATCAAATTCCGGGTGAACGGTAATAGCCATATTAGCCACCAGTGTCCACGGGGTAGTAGTCCAGATAACTACATAAGTATCATCCTCAGGTAAAATACCCTTGCCGTCTTTTACCTGGAACTTTACATAAATGGACGGCGATTTTTTATCTCCGTATTCCACTTCGGCTTCAGCCAGTGCCGTCTCGCAAGTGGCACACCAATACACAGGCTTAAGCCCTTTATAAATGTAGCCCCGCTTGGCCATTTCCCCAAAGACCTGAATTTGCCTGGCCTCAAAGTTGGGCATTAGAGTGAGGTATGGGTTTTCCCAATCCCCCCTGACACCAAGGCGCTTAAATTCTTCCTTTTGGATATCAACAAACTTTAATGCGTAATCCCTGCAGCGGCGCCTGAATTCAACAGTCTCGATCTCGTGCCGGTTAATACCTAAATTCTTTATCGCCTGCTGTTCAATTGGCAGCCCGTGCGTATCCCAACCCGGAACATACGGTGCATCGTAACCGGCCATGGAATAGAACTTTACCACTATGTCTTTAAGCACTTTATTCAAGGTATGGCCCAAATGAATATGGCCGTTAGCATAAGGTGGCCCGTCATGTAAAATAAATTTGGACCGGCCAGCATTCTTCTCTTGAACTTGGCGGTAAATATCCTGTTCTTCCCAAAATTTAATGGTTTCCGGCTCCCTTTGGGGCAAATTACCCCGCATAGGAAACTTTGTTTTGGGCAAATTTAATGTCTTAGCGTAATCCATATTACACACCTCTTGGAGTAAGATATTTTTAAATATTAAAAAGCCCGCCCCACAAGGGGCGGGCTAATTCTCCCGCGGTACCACCCTAATGGACAGAAATAAAGATCAGATCTGCCCCCTCATATACCCTTAACGGCGGTTACCGGCCGGCTTACTGAATTTCAGCCGACACCTCCCGGGTGATATTCCACTGGATTCCTTACCCGGCTTGCACCTTGTCCGGGCTCTCTAAAAAGGTTTGCCAGTGTACTCGCCCCGTTCATAGGCAATTTGCGACTTATCATATAAAGAAGACTTGGTTCAGGTGGGGTTTTCACCCCATCTGAACCTTAGTCGCCCTTATTTCGAGCTTACAGCCTGTTGATCCCATTAGTTGGGGACATTCCTGTCCTAGAGAAATACCCATGCTTCAGCAAGTGTGTCCTCTTTCCTTATGCGAAGGCGGGGTCTTACAGGCTGTGCGAAGATCAATATTTAACATCCTTAATTATATGCAAAAGCTATTCTTGAGTCAACAGCGGAAGACTATAAAGAAGACTTGGTTCAGGTGGGGTCTTTACCCCATCTGAACCTTAGTCGCCCTTATTTCGAGCTTACAGCCTGTTAGTCCATTAGTTGGGGACATTCCTGTCCCCAGGGAAATACCTAAGCTTCAGCAGGTGTGTCCCCTTTTCTTATGCGGGGCGGGGTCTTACAGGCTGTGCGAAGATAAAGTAGACTTGGTTCAGGTGGGGTCTTTACCCCATCTGAACCTTAGTCGCCCTTATTTCGAGCTTACAGCCTGTTAGTCCCATTAGTTGGGGACATTCCTGTCCCCAGAGAAATACCTAAGCTTCAGCAGGTGTGTCCCCTTTCCTTATGCGGGGCGGGGTCTTACAGGCTGTGCGAAGATAATTTTAGAGCATTTACGGCTTTTGCCTTACTAATACCGTAAATGCGAATGTATTTATTTCGCCCGGTCTGTCCCGACACCAATTCTACATTATTTTTGGGTACCTTAAACAGCTTGGCAAAAAAAACTTTACAGGCCTGGTTTGCTTCACCGTCTACAGGGGGGGCGGTAAGCCTTAATTTGAGGGCATCGCCGTAAAGACCGACAGTCTGGTTTTTGGTAGCGCGGGGCTGCACTTTTACCTTAAACACAACCCCTTCCGGGTCTTCTCTAATATCCAGCATTCCCTTTCACTCCTGTTATGTATCAAAACCTTTATCAAAATCATTCTCTTTTTCTTTCTCTTCTGTCTCCGGCTCAACGTATTCACTTAATTCAGATAAACCCGATGCTGCAACTTCTTGCAGTGGGGCCATTGTTTCTTCTTCCTGTTTCTCCAAGAGATCCAGCTGAGCCTGTAAAAAAGAACGAAATTTTATTCTAAAAATATTGGCCTGCTTATCCAACCACTGGTATTCAGAGATCATTGATTGAACCTTTATTTCAGCATCTTTTACTATCTCGTCGGACCTTTCTTCTGCCATGCCCACTAATTGGCATGCTTTTTCTTCGGCTTCTTTTACTACTTCATTAGCCTTTTGTCTTGATTCACTTAAAAGTAATTCAGCTTCCCTTTTAGCATTTTCACGTAATTCTTCAGCATTTTTCTGAGCCATAACCAGCGTATCTTTAATAGTTTGTTCCATATCTTGATAGCGGGCCACACCGGCTTCAGTGTCTTCGAGTTTTTCCTTCAGTCTCTGGTTTTCCAGATACAACCACTCGTAATCCTGAGCCAATTGATCCAAGAACTCATCCACTTCACCCTCATTATATCCCCGAAAAGAACGGCGCAGCTCTTTGTTTTGAATATCCAAAGGTGTTAACAACGGGTGCTCACCCCTTAAAGTTTCAATGACTTCATTTTTACTTTTTTCTTCACTTAAAGTCTTAACCCTCTTTTGTTGTAAATTTTTATCCTTACTCCCATTTTTATACTATACATATTTTAATAAGACTATGGCAATGCGACCCTTTTTAGTACGTCCTCCCACTGCAGACACTTCCGCCCTGCCCTTACCGCGCACGGAAATCATGTCTCCTTCTTTTACCGGGGCCGACTGGTTTGTACAAAGCCGCCAGTTTACAGCTACTTTCTGAGAACTTACCTCCCCGGCCATTTTGCTGCGAGAAATCCCAAAAGCACCTGCGGCAACTACATCGAGTCGCATTGAGGGCACGGTTGATCTAATTTCCTTCACCTTGGGCGACGGGGGAACCAATGCATCTCTGTTTATTTCTTCAATTTTAACTGTATTACGCCCCACCTTGCTAAGGTTAACCCGGATAAAATCGGCCACTTCCACGGTTACCACCACTTGAGCGCAGGATTCGTCCACTATGATGTCGCCTAATTTTTCGCGACGCAGGCCAAGTCCCAGCATTGAACCCAAAAAGTCACGGTGACTTACTCCGGAAAACTTAAAAGTTCCCCGGATCGCCAAAAAAGCCAGACCATAATCTTCGACCTGCGGGTCCAGATAATCAGGACAGATAACTAGCCGCTTCCTTTCCGCGCCCGGATATCCACCATCAAAACCTATGGACACATCGGGTATGCGTTCAATTATTGACGTTAAAAGCGCCGTATGAAAAGGGTCATAGAAGTCACTCAGCTGAGGATTATAGCTGCGGAGCACTCCCTGAGCAAGGTCCAACCCCCGGGCCACCACTTCTTTTTCTCCCGGGTCATTAATCATACTCAGCAATTTTTCACGATCGAACACTATACATCACCTTTTCCAGCTGTAACCTGTCTCCCAAAAAAGACGGCATCTATGTTGTTTTCAGCCACCGGCTAAATTAAGGCATTTAGCAGCACATCGACAATCAAGATGCGTAGTAGATGCAAAGCAAAAAAAGCTGCTATAGGAGATAGGTCTAGCATACCCATGGGCGGAATTATGCGCCGGAATATACTTAAAAAAGGTTCGGTTAATTCAATAATAAATTTTATAAGTGGATTATTGGGATTGGGTTTAATCCAAGACAGTACAATCCGCGCAAATATCAGCCAAGTATACACTTCAAAAGCTACGTTAATAAAATCTTTTATATTATCTCCCAGGTCCATAAGTCACCTCAATTCCCGGATAATTCCCCTGAACGATTGCAGGCCGCTTCCACTGCCCGGGCAAAGGCCGCCCTTACCCCTGCATCTTCCAAAGCAAAAAGTCCTTCTATAGTTGTACCTCCCGGAGTTGTGACCATATCTTTCAGCCTCGCCGGGTGTTCACCGGTTTCCAAGATCATTTTGGCAGCACCCAGCATTGTTTTAGCCCCCAGTTTTAAAGCAATATCCCTGGGCAAGCCCATTCTTACACCGGCATCGGCCATAGCCTCGGCAACCAAATACATATAGGCAGGGCCACTTCCACTAACCCCGGTTACAGCATCCATAAGGTTCTCCTTAACCAACACCACTGTCCCTACGGAAGAACAAATTTCTTCCACTTTTTCATGATGCTCAGGCAAGGAATTTTTCCCTCCGGCCACGGCGAGCGCGCCTTCACCCAGTAAACAAGGGGTATTGGGCATCACACGTATAACGGGAACCCCTTGCTTAAGATATTTTTCGATATATGGAGTAGAAATACCTGCGGCTATTGATATCACCAGTTGTTCCGAGGTAACTGATTCCCCTACATCTTCTAAAATATCGGATAAAACAAAAGGTTTCACGGCCAGTACCACAATATCTACTTGCTGCACCAATTCAGTATTACCCTTTACAATATTTATACCCAGTTTATTCTTTAAATGTGCCAGCCTTTCCGGCTGCAGATCGCTGACATACAATTTGCCGGGGGGTAAAAGACCACTATTAATTATTCCTGCTAATAAAGCTTCGGCCATGGCGCCGCCGCCTAAAAAGCCAATTTTTTCAGTTATTGGCATCACTTATCCTCCTTACTACTGCTTTATCCAGGCAAACATGCCTTTTTCCCTTAGCTGATCCCTTAATTCATTTGATATGTCCATACTGCTGGGCACAAACAAAAATATTCCATTACCAACTTTCTGCATCGTACCATTTAAGGCGTAAGCTGCTCCGCTGATGAAATCTACCACTCGTTGAGCTAATTCCGGATCTGCCTGTTCCAGGTTTATAATAACCGGACACCTGTTTTTAAGGTTGTCAGCAATTCCCTGCACTTCTTCAAACACTTTCGGTTCGGCGACAACTACTTTAACCTGCCGTTCTGAATGTAGTTTTACCACCTGACCTCTTTTCCCGGCATTACTCCGAGAGTCTTCTTTTTCTTGCCAGGAGCTTTCACCCTCCAATTCTTCCTCGTCCATAATTTCATCGTCAAAACCAATAAACCCCATAACCTTATCCATCAGCTTTTTTGCCATTTCATATTCCCCCCTTAATCACACGGGATCCAAACAATGCTGAGCCGATGCGCACCATATTGGCTCCCTCTTCGATGGCAATTTCGAAGTCATTAGTCATGCCCATGGAGAGATAATCTAATTTAACCCCTGGAATTGTGCCTTGCATCTCATCAGCCAACTTTCGCATTTCCCTGAACACCGGCCGCACTTCCTCCGGATCATCCGTAAAAGGGGCAATGGTCATTAGTCCCCCCACACTAATATGGTCTAATCGTGCAGCCTCAGTTAAAAAATCTAATAGCTCGTTACCGGCCAGGCCCGACTTGGTATCCTCACCGGCAAGATTAAGTTGTACCAATACCGGAACAATAGTATCATTCTGCTGTGCCCGCTTTTGAATTTCCTCAGCCAAAGACCATCGATCAAGTGATTGAATTAGGCCTACCTTACCGATAATATGCTTAACTTTATTTCTTTGCAGGCGGCCAATCATATGCCACTCCACATCTCCAGGAAGCGTAGGAACTTTCTCCAGCATCTCCTGCACCCTGTTTTCTCCTAAAATTCGCAACCCCCGTTCAACTATTTCCTTAATTCTTTTTAATTCGACTGTTTTGGTAACGGCCACCATTTTGATGTCGCGGGCACTTCTCCCGGATTTTGCAGCGGCTTTTTCAATGCGGCCATTGACCTCAGCAAAGTTAGCCCCCAGATCAACTTCCATGTTACCACTCCACCCTAGCACCTTTTTTTACGCGCAATGGATTAGTTATGTATCGCGTGTTGGCACTTATATTGTTTTCCTCCAAAATCACTGTTCCCTGAAAATGTTCCTTAACACGGACAGGTAACCAATTCACAAACTGCTGCTCAACCACAAATATTCCGGTCTGATTACCCTCAAAAACAAGGGCATCCTGAGGAATTGTGTAGCCATTTAATTCCTGCATAATAATTTGAGTTTTTATAAGACGCGAGTGTAGTATTTCTTTAGGATACTGTGTAACTTCTAACAATAATTGCCACGGGGATCGGCCGCGAAATTCCATCAGGCGACCGGAAGTTCTTTCACCCTGCAAAAGCAAGCTATAATTCTCCCGTTTTTCTAAGTTATCAATGCTTTCTTCCTCAACCCGTAGATAGATTAATATTGGCTGCAGGTTGTCCACAAGTTTACAAAAAGGGATACCTTTCTGGGCTTTTTCTCCCCCGGCTACCTTTTGCGTACCTGATAATTCTATTTTTTCTAGCATTTTGATGTCTAATACATTCGCGTCTTTGGGTATCAAGACCCCCTCTAAGTCGTCCAAGTGAGTACAAAGCAATCCCGCACGCGGGCTATAAACCGTGACAGTTTTTTGTGGACCTACTATCCGGGCAATGGGAGATCCAACCCGCAGTCTTTCTCCGTCTGCAGCCAACATTTCTATTTTGCCGGTAATAGGTGCTTTGACAGGAATTTCATTTTTTATTAATACGGCTTCAGCAGGCAAATTTTCCACCAGGGTACTCTTTTTTAATGGCTCAACGTCCACCAGCTTTAACGAGATCCATTGCCATACCTGTAAACTAAGCAAACACAGGGCGACAAGGGCTAATAATACACCAACAACAGGGATCGAAAGACGCTGTTTCTTTGGAGGCAACTTTCGCCTGTTACCGGCCTGTCCATCCAAGTACTTTCACCGCCCCACCTTTATACAAAATGTATATCGATCTTTTTCCACTATAAATTAATTACCATAAAACATACGAAATTCCTGCTCTACAGGATAATTTTGGTCGACTATAGTATAAAAATCCTTTCAACTATCATAAACAGGAAAATAAAGGCTAAAGGTGCTACCCCTGCCCTCCCGGCTATTTACTTCAATTTGCCCGTGCAACGCTTTCACAACATGCTTTACAATAGCCAGTCCCAAACCCATTCCGCCCAACTCACGTGCGCGTGATTTATCAACCCTGTAAAAACGTTCAAAGATACGTGACAAGCTTTCGGTTGGAATTCCAAGCCCGGTATCCACGACATTAATCCTTACGTATTTTTCCCTAGCAACAGCCTGCAGAGTGACTGTGCCCCCTTCAGGAGTAAATTTTATGGAGTTATCCACTATATTCATTAACACCTGAGCCAGTAAATCAGGGTCACTCTTAACCATTGGCAAATCTCCTATAATATCATCAAACAGAACCAGTTTTTTTTCTTCAGCTGGAGTGCGAAAAATAGTTATTACTCTTTCAATTATAGTAGGTACAGAAACTTGCTGCCATTGTATGCTTGTCAATTCTTCCATCTTGGAAAGATCCATCAAATCATTAGTTAATTTAGTCAGCCGGCGGGTTTCACCGCTCATTAATGCCAAAAAATATTTAGTTGTTTCCTTATCATCCATGGCCCCGTCCAATAGCGTTTCCAAAAAACCATGTATGGATGTCAGTGGTGTGCGTAATTCATGCGACACATTGGCAACAAAATCAGTACGCATCTGTTCTAATTTCTTGCGTTCGGTAATATCGCGCAAGATGATTACGACACCGCCCTCTTCCTGACCGGTTCCCTCCAGTGGGGTAGCCTGTACCTTAAAGATCCCTGGTTCCGGAATCGGCAATTTCACTTCCCGGGTTACGGACTTGCGGGTATTACTGGCGATAGTAAAAATTTCTTCCAGCTCGTGGCTTCTTATTATCTCCAAAATCTTTTGCCCCTGCACTGATTGCTGCGTTTTTTGCAGTAATTCTTCCACCACGGGATTAATTAAAATCAAACTACCTGATTTATCCACCGCTATCACACCATCGACCATACTATTCAAAATGGCATTGGCACGGTTTCTTTCCCTGGATATCTCGGCAATATTTCCTTTTAACTTTCCCGCCATATCGTTTATGTTTCGGGCTAAATTACCTATTTCATCTTGGGAATATATTTTTAATTCCCGGTTTAAATTGCCGCGTGCCATGTCCTCCGCGGCCCTTGCAATTTCGTTCAAAGGACTTATCACCCGCTTAAATAACACCCAGGCCAAAATAAAGGCGAAAAGAAAGGCAATGGCAGCTGCACCGACAACGCTTATCTTTTCCACCGCATATAACTTCAAAATACCTAAAAACAATACCATTAAGAAGAAATAACTGGCTACAGGGCGCCAGCTGATACCCATAAATGCTTTGGACAATCTCACCTAGGTTCCTCCTGGAAACGATAGCCTACACCCCGTACAGTTTTGATAAAATTCGGTGAACCGGGTGCTTTTTCCAATTTCTGCCGTATGTGTCTGATATGCACATCTACAGTGCGGGAATCCCCCACAAAATCGTAACCCCATATCTTCTCCAATAAAAATTCCCGTGATAACACTTTACCGGGTTTCTCCGCCAAAAAACGCAGCAAATCAAATTCCTTGGGTGTCAAATCTACTTTTTCCCCGTTTACCGTTACTTCAAAAGAATCAAAGTCAATAACTACATTACCGATTACCAATTTTTCATTGTTATTCTTCAGCTCCTCCTGCATAGAAAGAGAGCGCCGTATTCTGGCCTTTACACGGGCAATTAATTCCCTAGGGCTAAATGGTTTGGTAATGTAATCATCTGCCCCCATTTCCAAGCCTAATACTTTATCCGGCTCTTCTGTTCGTGCACTGAGCATAATGATGGGGATAGGCCGGGTGGAAGTATCCCTTGACAAGGAGCGACAAACTTTAATCCCGTCAATTCCGGGCAGCATGACATCAAGAATAATTAACTCAGGTTTTTCCTGGCGTGCCACAGCCAGCGCCTCGTTACCGTCATAAGCGGTAAGCACCTGAAAACCTTCACGCTCAAGGTTAAATTTAATTAACTCTACAATAGACTTCTCATCGTCAACCACCAAGATTCTTGTCAGTGTCCTTCCCCCCTTAATATGTTATTGTAAATTCATATTAACTCCATCATAGCCCCCATACGTCCTGTTGTGCCTCCGGCGGCCCGGTATGAGAAAAACAGATTTTCGTAGCACGCAGTACATAAATTAGCATTAATCACATTGACTGGTTTAAGTCCCGCATCCAGCAACACCGCTTTGTTTGCTGCACCCAGGTTGAGCTTCCAACGTTCTTTACCGTTATTTTCGGTAAATCCCTGCCAGTCATTAAAAGCTTTTTTCAATTCATTGATTACTTTTGCGTCCACTTCGTAACAGCACTGCCCGATGCATGGCCCAATTGCCGCTAAACAATCACGAGGGTTACAATTAAAGGTAGCTGCCATTACCGCCACGGTCTTTTCAGCAATACGCAGTACGGTACCTTTCCAACCTGCATGGGCCAAAGCAGCCACTTTTCTAACCGGGTCAAGTATGAATACGGGAACACAATCTGCATAAAAGCTGGCTAAGGGTATCCCGGGCCGATCTGTGACCAGTGCGTCCACCCCGGGCAAAGCATCTGTATCGGATTTAGCCCCATATCCCAAGTGTGATTCCGTTACAATATGCACCTTATCACCATGCACCTGAGAGCCTGCAACCATGCGCCCAGGTGTTATTCGCAGAGCTTTGGCTGCCCGAGCCCTGTTGGCTACGACGTGTTTGTAATTATCCCCTACGTGCAAACCCAAATTTAAACTGTCATAGGGTACGGAACTTATTCCGCCCATACGGGTGCTAAAACCATGCTTTACCGTACCCGTTGCCGAAAAAAGGGGAAAGGTAACAAACTTTAAGCCATTAAATGTCCTTAATTCATATGCATTCATGTTATATGGCTTCCTTTGACTTTGACCTTAAGACTTGATATTAAGCACAATTTATTTTACACCAGCTTTATCTAAAAGCTGCTCCACTTCTTTTAACCTCTTCAGCACTTGCGTATGCACTTTTGCGTCGGAGTCAGCAGAAAAGAACTTTTGTAATTTCGGAGATATGGCAGCATAGGATTCCATAACATCTTCTGCCCCTGTCTCCATCCCCGCGGTAAGGTTTATACTTTCTTTCCAGTCGGGAACATAAACATTATATCCAAGTTTTGCGGAAACTTGCTTTTCCAACTCCTCTAGTGCATCAGGCGCACCATGCACTAGGAAAACCTGTTCCGGTTTGCTTTCGAACCTCCCCAGCCATTCCAAAAGGCCATTTTGATCGGCATGAGAAGAATAGCCGTCTATATTACGTATATCAGCCTTAACCGCTACTTCCTCCCCATGAATATTTATAGCACTTACACCGCTTAAAAGGCGCTGGCCCTTGGTCCCGGGTGCCTGATAACCTACAAAGAGCACTGTACACTCAGGCCGCCATAAATTGTGTTTTAGATGGTGTTTTATCCTTCCCGCATCGCACATGCCGCTGGCCGATAGAATTATCGCCCCGCCCTTCACTTTGTTTAAGGCCCTGGACTCGTCTGTAGTACGCGAAAAGCGCAGCAGCGGCATTGTGAGCGGATCGTTTCCGCCCGCTACCATTGATTTTGTCTCGGTATCAAAACACTCCGGGTGCCGTTTAAATACCTCCGTGGCCGCCACTGCCATGGGACTGTCAATATACACGTCCATAGAAGGAATTTCACCGGCAATATATAAAGCATTGATGTCATAAAGTAAATCCTGGGTCCGTTCGACAGCAAAGGCAGGGATAACGAGATTTCCACCTTTGTGATAAGTCTCTTCAATTACCTCTTTCAATCTATTTACCCTGTTATCTTTATCCCTATGAAAACGGTTACCATAAGTACTTTCCATGATCACATAATCAGCTTCGGTCACGACCGTTGGATTATTAACATATGGTTTATCGGCTCCACCTATATCCCCGGTAAAAACAAGCTTTTTCCGTATTCCGTTTTCATTTACTATTACTTCCACTATAGATGACCCTAATATGTGACCGGCATCCAGAAAACGAGCTGTCACATGCTTGTCTAATTCTATGAGCTGATCATAAGGAACCCGTTCGAATTCCTGGACGTAACGACGGGCATCCTCCGCAGTATAGATGGGCTCAACAGTTTTACGATTGGCCCTTCTCGACTTACGATTTTTGCGCTCAACCTCCATTTCCTGTATGTGACCGCTGTCCGGCAGCATCACCTCACACAGATCAACCGTAGCTGCCGTGGCAATTACCCGGCCGCGAAAGCCCTGCTTAAAGAATTTGGGAACAAGACCACTGTGGTCAATGTGAGCGTGAGTTAAAAGTAAAATGTCAACACTTTCCGGCTCAACCGGAAAGTTATGATAGTTGCGTTCTCTTATAGTGCGCGGGCCCTGGAACATGCCGCAGTCAATCATGATACGGGTTCCACCCACTTCTATAAGATGACTGGACCCGGTAACTGTCTGGGCTGCACCCAAAAATGAAAGTTTCAAAAATTATGCCCCCTTTATTAGTCCTAATTGCAAATACAGCTCCTGAAACCTATTTCCCTTTCATTGACCTATTTCCCTTCCGGCCGGGGCAAAAAGTGCCCTATTTCCCTTGACATACCCTGATCTACCCAATAACCTATAGATTGTAAGAAAGGAGTGATTCCCGTGCCCATCTATGAATTCCGTTGTCAAAAATGCGAGCACCGTTTTGAAAAGCTGTGTTCGATGGGTGAAGACGGAAAGAATTTAAACTGTCCGGAATGTGGAGCCAGTAATCCCAACAGGGTCATGTCCGCCTTTAGGGCCCAAGGCTCTAAGGGAGAAGAGAATTCCGGCGGGGCATCATCAAGATGCGGGTCCTGTAGTTCATCAAACTGCGGGAGTTGCGGGCTTTAATAAATTGAGGGAGGAATATATATTCCTCCCTCAATTTTTTTCTTTTTAGCGCACGCACTCAAAAATCACATCATCAATTTTTACAGTATTATCATTGTTAGATCTGGGTCTAAACACGAATCGCAAATCCCCCCGCTCTACTCCTGCGGGGATAAGCCCGGTAGTAAAGGAATATTGTTGATAGCGATTATTGGGAATTGACTGCGGGCGGAAGACAGGGTCAACCCTACTAACAAAACCACCCCGCTCATTATAAAATCTAATTTCAGCTTCCACGGTAAAATCTGCTGTTCGCCCCGGCTGAACGTTCTCACGGGCCCAAAAGGTAACCCGGTAAAGACGCCCGGAGGCAATATTCGCACTCTGGGATAATATAGCAGGTTGATTGTGAGTGGCACCTAGCTCACCGGCGTATTGACCGGAACGTGAAATAGTTGTTCTAAAAAGATTCTCTCCGTTCCATACAATGGGCGTGGTAGAATTTCTCCAGCGCTCAATACCGGGATCATCCAATAGATTTCCTTCCGGACACTCATCTCCAGGCCTGGGGCGCTCCCGCCGTGTCACACGAATAGTGGTGGAGACAAACTTATCTCTAAAATTACGGGCCACATTATAGCCCCTGATTTGAAAACTATCTATGGCCACGTAATTTCCCTGTTTATTTCGCAGGTCCCAAGTTGCGGTATATGTCTCACACTCACCGGGTCTCAATGTGACTGCACCGGTGGCCTGGGTGAAGAATTGATCATCGGACCAGCGCCACACTTCTCTACCGTCACGCAGCGCTACAAAATCCACTCTTTGGCCGGTATTATACCGCAGGGTTATAGTACTTGAACTTACATTGCATTTAATAAACGTAATTTTGACACTTTCCCGTCCCCTCTGGTATGTACGCTGGTCAGTACTGATAGTGTAAAGTAGCCCGTCGAAATAAGCAGTATTATAAGGCTGCCCCGGGATAGGCGTGGGGCCCGGTGTATCAGTATCGTTACCCTCCCCATTTACAACCAGCACCTGTCCTACGGTGATACGGTTAGGGTTTGCCAGATTATTTAAGTCCACCAGCCTTTCTACTGTGGTGTTGAAACGCTGGGCTATTTCAAATAAAGTGTCACCTGCTTTAACTACATAAGTTGCCACGCTGTTCTCCTCCCTTCTCCAAGGTAGACTTTACCTTATTGTATGCCGGAGTATTGCTAAGCGTTAACATAAGTAATTAGTTAAAACAAGGGACAAGCATTGCAATAAGCCTTTTTCTCGCGTATACTTATACATTATCGTTAAAAATTCGGGGTGAAATCATCATGAAGGTAGCCATAATTGGTGCAGGCAAGGTTGGTTTTGAAATAGCCGGCAGGCTTAACGACGAGGGCCATGACATTATCGTTATTGACCGCTGCCAATCCCGTCTGGAAAGAGTAGATGAAAAGTTTGACTGTATAACCTTAAAAGGTAACGGCCCGGCCTCCACTGTACTTAAATCACCAACGGTTGCAGACAGTGAATTACTGGTGGCAGTTACCGGTAGTGACGAGGTAAACATGATTGCCTGCATGACGGCTAAACGTGTTGGAATTCCCCGGACCATAGCCCGCATAAGGGACCCGGAATACCACCGGGAATTAGTAATCTCCAAGGAAGACCTGGGAGTGGATCTGGTCATTAACCCGGAATGGGCGGCGGCAGAGGAAATTAATAGGCTTTTAAGCATCGCCCTCCCTGTACACGTTGAACCCATCGCCCGAGGTAAGGTGCAACTGCTGGACTTAACAGTGGACGAAAACATGACTACCTTTGCCCATAAAAAATTAAAGGACTTGATACTCCCCCCATCTTGCTTAATAGTCGCCATATCCCGCAACGGAGATATGATCATCCCCGGAGGTGAAGACACCATCCGGCCGGGCGATATACTTTACATATTGGGCCTTCCCGCCAGTGTTAACAGTTTATGCATAACCAACAGTAAGAAGAAAAAACAAAAGATACACAAAGTGCTAATCCTAGGTGGGGGGCGTATTGGTTATTACCTGGCAGAAAGACTGTGTTGCAGGGGTATGAAGGTTAAAATAATTGAAAAAAACCCGGATAAATGTCGTGAGCTGGCAGAACGACTTCCCGCGGCACTGATTATCAATGCTGACGGCTCAGACTTAGAGTTACTGAAAAAAGAAGGCATAAGGGAAACTGATGCTTTTGTATCCGTAACCGGGCTGGACGAAGAGAACCTATTGTTATCCCTGCTGGCCAAGCAAATGGGTGCCAAGCGAGTTATTGCTAAAGTAAGCCGTCCCGGTTATGCCCCGCTGGTAGAGCGGCTAGGAGTTGACTCCGCTATCAGCCCGCGGTTAATCACCGTAGGGGAGATATTACGTTTCATACGTGGGGGCAGATTACTGTCACTGGTTCTTCTTCTTAATGAACAGGCCGAAGTTGTGGAAGTGATGGTCCAGCCAGATAGTAAGATTGCCGGAAAACACCTCAAGAAAGCTTATTTACCCAAAAGGACTTTAATCGGGGCTATTATCCGTAACGGTAAAACAATTATCCCCCATGGTGAAGATGTGGTTTTAGAGGGGGACCGGCTGGTTATATTTACAGCGGATCATAACTTGACAGCAATTGAAAACCTTTGTGGCCTGGAGGGAATCCCCCTTGAACAAACATCTGATTATGAGAACTTTGGGACTGGTACTTCTATGTGAAGCCGGTGCCATGGTACCGTCACTAGTTATTTCACTTTACTACGGTGAACAAGACAATGTAGCCTTTCTGATCAGTATAGCCATGGTTAGCACCCTTGCCCTCATTCTCGCCAAAAGACCGGTGGATACAAGGGATGTAGGCTACAGGGAAGGTTTTGTTATAGCTACTTTAAGCTGGTTGCTACTGGCTTTGTTTGGCGCCGTCCCTTTTCTAATCTCGGGGGCGGTGCCCAACTATGTAGATGCCTTTTTTGAAACCATGTCCGGTTTTACGACCACTGGAGCCTCTGTGATTGCAGATGTGGAAAGCTTACCTCACGGCATTTTGTTTTGGCGCAGCCTTACCCAGTGGATGGGGGGCATGGGCATTATTGTACTCACCTTGGCCCTTATCCCTTCATTAAAAATTGCCGGCATGAAACTATTCAGGGCGGAAGTTCCAGGTCCCACTAAAGATAAAGTTGTACCAGGAGTTGTAAAAACTTCAAGACAACTTTATAAAGTGTATTTGATTATATCTATAGCGGCTCTTTTTAGTTTGAAGGCGGCAGGGCTTTCATGGTTTGACTCTTTTATTCATACTTTTTCCACCGTGGCAACCGGCGGTTTTTCCAACCAGAATGCCAGTATAGGTGCTTATAACAACCCTTTAGTAGAAATAATTATTATCTTTTTTATGTTTATAGCGGGAATAAACTTTGCCCTACACTTCCATGCTTTAAGACGTAATTTTAAGCCCTTGCGGGATGATCGGGAAACACGCCTTTACATCGTGCTAGCTTTAACTGCAACTATATTTATGGTTTTCAATCTAATCTACGTAATGGATTATTCTCCCGGCACTGCACTCAGGGAATCTGCTTTCCAGGTGGTCTCTATAATGACAACCACAGGGTATGCCACTGCTGATTTTAACCAGTGGCCGGCCTTCAGCAAGGGTATCTTGCTGGGGTTGATGTTCGTCGGGGGCTGTGCAGGCTCCACGGCCGGTGGGATGAAACAAGCTCGCCTATATATACTGGCCAAAAGCGTCTCCCGGCAAATAACAAAGCTTATCCACCCACAGGCTGTTATTCCTGTTCGCATAGGAAAGCACGTAGTTAACGATCACATCGTGGAAAGCGTACAAACATTCTTTTTTATTCTTTTAGGTTTACAGGCTTTCTCTATAATACTGTTAACTTTTATGGGCATGGACCTGATCAGTGCCTTTTCTGCCGTAATAGCTTCCCTCGGCAATATCGGACCGGGACTGGGTATGGTGGGCCCGGCGTCAAACTTTGCGGAAGTTCCGGCGGTGGGGAAACTACTACTGGCCTTCTGCATGCTCTTGGGACGTCTTGAACTGTATACAGTGCTGGTAGTTTTCAATCTAAGATTCTGGCGTTGAAAAAACCAAAAAGGGGACAGGCACCTTTTTAAAAGGAGCCTGTCCCCTTTTTCTAATGGCGGGGGCTTTTTATTATAAACTACCTTTACTTCCAACTTTTATGCATATTCCTTTAGCCCCTGTAGATACTAAATAAGTGAATCTGTTATCTTCTTCAAAGGAAGTGGTGAGCACTTTATATGGGAATTCGTATAGAAAAAACCGAAGCAGAAAATTTTCATAAACTAGACCAAATTATTAACAGGTATAAAGCACAAGAAGGAATGCTGATCAGGATTTTACAGAAATCACAGGAAGTATTCGGTTACCTGCCGCCCAAGGTGCAAGCTTACATATCACAAGAAGTGGGTATCCCAATATCCACTGTAAACGGTGTAGTAAGTTTTTATTCCCTATTCTCACAGGAGCCCCGGGGTAAATATACCATACGAGTATGTATGGGGACCGCCTGCTACGTAAAGGGTGCACAAGAAATCTTGGACGCCGTTAAAGAGGAAATACAGATAGGGGTAGGGGAAACCTCAATGGATAAGTTATTTACATTAAATGCTTCCAGGTGCATAGGGGCATGCGGGCTGGCTCCCGTCATGACCATAAATGACGATGTTTACGAAAGGCTTAGTCCTGCAGATATCCCGTCCATCCTTTATGATTATATTAAAACTCACAAAAAAGCAAAAGTAACTCACTAGGGGTGAAATCGTTGAACCTAACACCCATTAAATCCATTGACGAATTGGAGAATGCGCAGCAAGCATCTAAAGAACATATTAAAATGCGTTTGGCCAAAGAGAAGTCGAGGCAAGAATCCCCCATATATCATATTCTTATTTGTGCGGGTACCGGCTGTACATCCTCCAAAAGCAATCTGATACGCATAAGACTGGAAAAAGAAATCAGAAAAAGACTGCTGCAGGACAAGGTTAAAGTTTTTAAAACCGGTTGTTTTGGGTTCTGCAAATTAGGACCCATTATGGTGGTTTACCCGGATCGAACCTTTTATACCAAAGTAGAGCCCGGAGATGTGGACGAGATACTGGACAGCCACATTGAAAACGGAAAAAGGGTAGAAAAACTGCTTTATAAATCGCCTAAAACAAATACACTACAAAAAACCATTGATGAAATAGATTTCTTTACTCATCAAATGCGCATTGCCCTCAAGAACTGCGGCCTGATCAATCCGGAAGATATAAGGGAATACATAGCCATGGACGGATATATGGCCTTGGCTGATATATTGGAAAACCAAACTCCCCCCCGGGATATTATTGAAAAACTAAAAAAATCGGGCCTTAAAGGCCGTGGCGGAGGAGGTTTTCTGACCGGACAAAAATGGGAATTCGGCCTTATGTATGACAGCGACCAAAAATTTGTATTATGTAATGCAGATGAAGGTGACCCGGGTGCCTTTATGGATCGCTCTATATTGGAAGGTGACCCCCACTGTATCATTGAGGCTATGATTATCGCGGGATACTGCATTGGGGCTAACAAGGGATATGTTTACGTTAGGGCGGAGTATCCCATTGCCGTGGAAAGGCTGGAAATTGCCATTGACCAGGCCAGAATGCTGGGCCTGTTGGGAAGTAAAATACTAGGCTCATCCTTTGACTTTGATGTGGATATTCGGCTAGGGGCAGGTGCCTTTGTATGCGGAGAAGAAACTGCATTGATTCAGTCAGTGATGGGGTTACGGGGTGAACCACGGCCCAGGCCTCCTTTTCCTGCCGAAGCCGGGCTGTGGGAAAAACCCACAGTAAATAATAACGTGGAAACTTTTGCCAACATACCGATAATACTCCGTAAGGGACCCGAGTGGTATGCGAGCATAGGAACAAATGACAGTAAGGGCACCAAAGTTTTTGCCCTGGCCGGGCAAATAAACAATACCGGGCTAATAGAAACGCCTATGGGCACCTCACTGCGCACCATCATTTACGATGTGGGCGGTGGCATTCACGACCATAAAAAGTTTAAGGCTGTGCAAACAGGCGGCCCTTCCGGGGGATGTATACGGGCAGATTTACTGGACACCGAAATTGACTTTAAATCCTTGACCGATATTGGCTCCATGATGGGATCCGGCGGGATGATAGTAATGGATGAGACAGATTGTATGATTGACATCGCCCGCTTTTACCTGGAGTTTGCCCAGGATGAATCCTGTGGCAAATGCGTTCCGTGCAGAGTGGGCACCAAAAGGCTTTTGGAAATCTTAAACAAGATTACTGACGGAAAAGGTGAAATGGAAGACCTGGAGATCTTGGAAAACCTTTGTTATGACATAAAGGACTCTAGCTTATGCGGCTTAGGTCAAACAGCTCCCAACCCGGTTTTAAATACCTTGCAATATTTCCAAGATGAATACATTGCGCATATCAAGGAGAAACGCTGCCCTGCCGGGGTATGTAACAATTTATTAAGTGTGGTTATCTCCGATGAAAAGTGTGTTGCTTGTGGGATTTGTGCGCGGGTATGTCCCGTTAACGCCATCACCGGTGAAAATAAAAAACCACCATTTTACATTCATCAAGATGTTTGTATTAAATGCGGCACCTGTATACCCAAATGTCCGGTAGATGCAATATACAAAAGGTAAAAGATGGTGAAACTTAAATGGAAAACATCAGAGAAACAGAAGAGCTCAAGCTAAAGGATGAAAAAGTGACGCTTACCATCGACGGAAGAGATTATACTGTCCCCAAAGGGCTTACGGTTCTCGAAGCTGCGCGGATGGTAGATATAGAAATCCCCAGTTTATGCTACCTTAAGGATATAAATGAAGTGGGAGTGTGTAGAGTTTGCGTGGTTGAAATAGAAGGTGCCCGCAACCTTCAGGCCTCCTGCGTCTACCCGGTCAGAGAGGGATTAAAAGTAAGAACCAATACAGAGCGGGTCCGCCGCGCAAGAAGGACGGCGGTATCGTTGCTGTTATCCAACCATCACCGGGAATGCACTACTTGCATCAGAAATTTAAATTGTGAACTACAAAATACGGCAGATAATCTGGGTATTAGAAATATTCCCTTTACCGGGGAAATGCCAAATTACGGTTACCACGATAATAACCCGGCCATACAAAGAGACTACAACAAATGCATAAACTGCCGGAGGTGTATGGCCATATGTAATAAGATACAGGAGTGCTATGTATATTCCCCGCTAAACCGGGGGCTGGACACAGTAATTGCCCCCGGGTTTAAAAAAGACCTGTCTGAAGTATCCTGCATTATGTGCGGCCAGTGCGTTATTGCGTGCCCCACCGGCTCATTGACTGAGAAGGAGCATATCAACGAAGTATGGGAAGCCATATCTGACCCTGAATTACTTGTGATAGCTCAAACGGCACCATCCATTCAGGTAACCATTGGCGAAGTATTTGGAATGCCTATAGGCACATTTGTGGCCGGCAAGCTGGTGACATCATTAAGGCGCATTGGATTTGATAAAGTTTTTGCCACCGATGTTACAGCTGACCTTACCATTATGGAGGAAGGCAGTGAATTAATAGAAAGACTGGTAGACCATCCCGAACAGCTGCCTTTACTTTCTTCATGCTGCCCGGGCTGGGTAAAATTCGCCGAGCATTTTTACCCGGAATTTCTCCCTCACCTATCTTCTACCAAGTCTCCCCATGCAATGTGCGGGGCACTTACTAAATCCTGGTACGCTAAGAAATACAATATCCCACCGGAAAAAATAGTTAACGTGGCCATCATGCCCTGCACAGCAAAGAAATATGAAGCTGCTCGGCCTGAAATGGAATGTGACGGGTTTAGAAATGTAGATTACGTCTTAACCACCAGGGAATTAGGACGTATGATCAGGCAGATCGGGCTGGACTTTACCAATTTACCCGATGAGGAATATGACGAGCCTTTTGACCAGTACAGTGGAGCCGGCATGATATTTGGCGCTACAGGTGGGGTTTTGGAAGCGGCTGTCCGTACAGCTCATAAATTGATTACCGGTGAAGAGATGCTGGTACCGGATTATGAAGATGCCAGGGGTCAGAGGGGTTTAAAATACGGCACTGCCGCCTTCGGGGACAGGACTATTACCATAGCCATTGCTCACGGTACAGGCAATGCCAAAAAAGCTTTGGACATGTTCAAAAGCGGTCAAAAGAAATTTGATTATATTGAAGTTATGGCCTGTCCGGGAGGGTGTGTAGGCGGAGGAGGCCAGCCCATTTTCGGAAGCAGAGATTACAAAAAAATATCCTTGGATTATCGCCATAACCGTGCAGAAACCTTATACAACATAGAACGAGGCAAAGAGATCAGGCAGTCGCATGAAAACCCCAGGATAAAACAAATCTATGAGGAATTTCTGGGCCAACCCCTGTCTGAAGTTTCTAAAACGTATTTGCACACCAGCTTCATTCCCAGAGGCCGGCATCCTTATTTGTATCCGGAAAAACCATACAAAGGATTTAACGAGAAAAATTGAGCTTCTTGCTTACATTAAAATCTATAATTTGTCCGGCTTTCCTGGTGGACGGCACATCAATAAGCCGCTGATTACTTGAACCCATGAAGGGAAGTGAAATATCCCTTAAGGTTTCAACGTACGGGCCGTCCACCAGTACATCTATTAGCTCCAAAACCGGTAATTCCTTAATCTCTTCATACCAATAACCGGTATATACCCACATGTCTAACTGCGGGTTACGTTTTTTTAAAAGCTTTATTACATCATATAAGGCTGCAGGCTGAAAAAAGGGGTCTCCTCCTGAAAAGGTTATCCCCTTGGTCAGTTTGGTAAGGCCGGACTCTACCCTGCGGACCACCTCGTCCACGGTTATTTCTTCCCCGCCTTCTGCCGGTATTTGTTCAGGATTATGGCAGCCAGGACATTCCCTGGGACATCCCTGCATAAAAACCACGGTGCGAAAACCAGGACCGTCTACTACACTTTCCTTAACTATACTGGCAACCCTGATTAAGGACATCATATATCACTCCGCAACTTATATTAAATGTTTTCTTAACACCCGGTCCAATTGAGATACCGTACCACACTCGAACATCCTGGAATATTCCTGAAATAGCTCCACAGTAAAAGTATTTTGCCAATCCTCAGCCGGCAGGGGATTTAACCAAATTATATCTTTTACCTTTTGCCGTAGATTGCTTACCCGCCGGGCCGCCTGGTCCGACTGCTGCGTCTTGGTGTCACTGACCATTAAAACATAAGTGTCGGGACTAAGTACGTGCCTGTATTGATCATCCATTGAAAGTAGAGCAGTATTCAAATTAGTAGTCTTTCCCCACTGATTACTTTCTGTCATTATTGTAGACATTGTATTTGCAAACCCGCCACCCCCTTTGAAATAAGGGGTTATCCTCTCCAGATCTTCCGCAAAGATGAATGTCTCGATATCTCTTACTACGTGGGCGAGTCCATAAACAAACTGAATAACAAAATGTGCATACCGTACCATGGACGCCGACACATCACAAAAAACAACCAGCCGGGGCCTGTTCATTCTTCTGCTGCGGTAAGCCAATTTCAGCGGTACTCCCCCATACGCTAAATTATTACGCACCGTCCGGCGAATATCCAGCTTTTTCTTGGCATTACTGCGCCGGTAACGACGTGATATACGATTGGCCAGGTTACGTGACAGGCGGGACACCAGTGCTGTAACGCGGGTAAGATCCCTCTCAGCAATAGTCTGCATGTCCTGGTACAAAAGAGAGTCTTCGCCACCTTCACTGTACCTTTGCACGACAGACCGTAGTACCTCATCCACATCTTCCTGGCCGGTATACTCCACATTTAGGTTCCTTTCGTGGTTTGCCGAGCCGTTATCTTCCTGTTTCATCATGTAATAACGCCAGTAATTGAGAGAAGCCTCCACAACATTGGCAATTAACTGGGAAGGGTCGTTTACCGGGTTACCTTCATAGCTTTCGATTATGTTTTGAAACCGGTCCCTCTCTTCTGCCGGCATATTGGCGAGAACATCCTTTTGCTCGCTGGTTAGCTCCAGGTATTCCGATGCACCTCCCGCCCATTGCCCGCCGCTTTCCTGAACACTTGCAGTAAGTTCCTTTGCCACATTTTCACGCCACTTCACTTGTTGTTCCTGATACTGTTGTTCCTGCCGCCGCCATTCCTCTTTACGCTCCGGTGGCACAAAAAAGCTCTCAAAGGCCAGCTCAAAGAGACGGCGCTCTAATTTATTTTTAACCAGTAAAGATGCTAAAGCAGTTTTGAACTGTTCCCTTTGCATTATATCCACAAAGGAAAGCCCGCGGGCGGCATCCAAAATTTCTGATGTACCTACATTGACCCCAAGGCCGCGCAGTATTTTACAAAAGTTAACCAGCTGTTCTGGTACCAAAGACAGCACCCTCCAATAAAACCTTCAAAACTCACATGAACCATATACACAAACTAGAATGAAAATCTATTTTCGTAAAAAAAAACATATTGGGTCGTGATTTGGGGTCAACCAATTTTTGACAGGATTAACAGGATTAACAGGATAGGTAATGGAGTTTATCTGACAATGAAATTTTTCTTTAAAAATAGGTTTTTAGTGTGTTTATATAAATAAAACATTATTAGAAGTGCCTGTTCGAAAAGCCTAATCCCTCACTGAAAAAATAAAAAGGATCTCCAGCAATATACCAATTAATGGTTTAAAAAAACTCTTCATGCCTACTAGTTATTTTATCTTAGTACTGGACCCCAAAAAAGGACACACGTGCCCTGTGGATAACGGTTTTTGTAAATTTTAATCTATAACAATGATATGCATTACGCACTAGCTGGGTAGACATAATGCTTGACTTTCATAGCCTCCAAGGTTTTGTCTCTCCCTTCAGGAACGGCTGTAGACTGCATATGTCGGATCATGAGCTTAATTATCCTGAAGGTATCCGCCATAATACTGAATATCTCTACTCTGGGAAGGCGTCTGACCGGCAACTTCTTATGCCGCATAACTGAGTCCAGGGAATTTGATTCTATAGCAAAATTGAGCTCTACCTGTTTGCGAAACTTTTGAAACTCCTTGTGCAGTTTCGATCCAAGCGGTACCGGGCTGTTGATCAGAGGATTCTCCCAATAGTTCTGATGAAAATACTCATCGCAAGTTTGGTTGAAAAGACAGCGTTGGCAGTGCTTTTCATCTCCTATAAACCATATATCCATAGTTTCTTTATCAAACCTATCCCATATTAGTGGCTTGTCTTGTGGGCAAAGGAATTGTCGGTCCTTATTCATATCCTCTGGAAGCACGGTATTTTTCTTAACGCCAGTTGTTAAAATTACATCGTGCTTGGCCAGGGTTTCAACGTTAACATCATGATCAAAATAGCCGAGGTCAGCCACCAGGTATTCAAGTTTAAGGTCTTCTACCTGATCTAGTTTTTCCAACAGTGGGAGTAGCACCTTAACGTCATGTACATTAGCAGGTAAAGTTATCGAGATCAGCGGTACCGGGCCCTGCTTGGAATGACTAATGATAGTATGTTTGCGATAGCCGACAAAGTATTTGTTCATGTTGGTTTTGTTACGCATACTGCCTACAGCAGCGTCCGGGTCAGTGAATGTTTTTGGACAAGAGCATTTCTTTTTATCAGCACAATCACAGTGCTTTTTTCCCGGCCGGCCAACATTTGCAAATAGTGGTCTGGAGTCTACGGCAGTAAGGGTAGGATTTAGAAAACCGTCGAGCTTCAGTGCTTGAGCAACAATATGGAACAGTATCTGGTAAAAAAGCTCTACTCCTACTTTAGATCTAAAGTCACTCATGCTGTTATGAGAAGGTATACGTTGTGATCCGACGAAATTGCGGTAATTTTGGTTCTGTGGCTTTTCTAAATTACGCTCTAAGTCACGATAAGAGCTGATTTCATTTTTGATAAAGTACAGATAATGAGCTCTGAACATGGTTATTGGATTATGGGGAATGCGTCCGCCCTTCTTGTATAACGGTAAGATGAGATCAGATACAAACGAATCGTCTACAAATTCAATATAGTCTATGAGTTCCCTATCAAATCCAAGTGTGTTATAATAGCTCATGGGAAAAAGATCCAACTGAAGTTCTGGCATAATCTATGCACCTCGCTTGGTTTTGTAGTTTTTTCACGATTACTACTAAATTCTACAAGCGACGGTGCATTTCCTATTTTTAGGGAGGTTTATCTAGAACTTTTCGAACAGACTCTAGAAGATAGATTTGCAATGACGAATAGAATTCATTATAAAAGTCATTTCAGATTTAATCCTATAAACTATAAGTCATTGTTTT
The DNA here is from genome assembly GCA_009711705.1 of Bacillota bacterium. Lineage (GTDB taxonomy): Bacteria > Bacillota > Desulfotomaculia > Desulfotomaculales > VENG01 > VENG01. Next base: position 20,452 of record VENG01000023.1, on the reverse strand, counting down.
TTCATTTTTGTCAATTAAAAGTGCTTCTTAAACCATGAATTATCTACGCTCTCAAAGTAATGATCCTGCTCAAAAAAAATCCTGCGAATCCTGTAAATCCTGTCAGAAAACGACCCTAAAGAAATACCCCAAATGTTTTCCCAAAAGGAATACCCTAAGATGTTTTCATATCGAAAAACTAAAACTAAAAGAACGCATGCAAAAATCCCATATAGTTCCGGGCATCCTATTACTTAAATTAACGGGCCTGGTTATTTGAAGTAATCTATTTTCGTAAAAAAAGGCTGTTGAACAATAGTATCAACAGCCTTTCTGTTTTAAAACCAAAACTGCAATTAAAATACTAACGTATCTTCACTATGACCAGCTAAAAAGTGTGCGTAACCCTGTCGTTTAATTCCGCTATCTTACTGTCATTAAATCTATCCACAGTACTGAGATACCCGGTTATCCGCCGCACCCTGCGAATGGCATCTGAACCGCACCGCGGGCAATTGTATTCATTAATTACACCTATAGTACTACACCCGGTGCAAAAATCAACAGGGTAATTTACACCCACATACCCCATATCACTTTCAGCCATGTGCTTGATAATGGCCTCTACCGCTTCGGGGTTATGAATAGGTGGGGCATCCATTTCCACGTAACTTATATGCCCCGCATTGCAGTACTTATGATAGGGCCCTTCCAAAGTAACCTTTTCAAAACTGCCAATGGGGAAATTAACCGGCACATGGAAAGAGTTAGTATAATATTCCTTGTTAGTTACCCCGGGGATAATACCAAATTCTTTTCTGTCCTTATTAACAAACCGCCCGCTGAGCCCTTCCGCCGGCGTAGCCAGGAAGGTATAGTTCAAATTGTATTCTTCACAGGCATCCTGTATCCGGCGGTACATGTGTGACACTATCTCCTGGCCCAGTTGTTGGGCCGCTCTATCCTGCCCGTGATGCTTGCCAACTAGTGCGGTCAGCGCTTCAGCCAGGCCGATAAAGCCTACTGACAGCGTTCCGTTAACGATAGCTTCTTCAATCTGGTCGCAGTCCCGTAGTCCCTGCGAGTTAATGTACAGCCCCTGTCCCATGATAAACGGCATATCTTTCACCTTTAACTTGGCTTGTACACTAAACCGGTGGTATAACTGCCTAATGGCCAGATCCATTACCTCATCAAGGTAATGGTAAAACTGATTGATATTTCTCTCCGCCCTAATGGCCACCCGGGGCAGGTTTATCGTAGTGAAAGAAAGGTTACCCCGTCCGTCAGTAATTTCTTGGCCGCGGCGATTGGCCATTACCCTGGTTCGGCACCCCATATAACTTACCTGGTCTCCCCATTTGCTGTTAAAGCTGGAATCCATAAAACTAAAGGTTGGGTTCAATCGCTTGCTTGCTACCTTTATAGCCAACTGGAAAAGGTCATAGTTTGGATCACCCTGATCCATATTAATGCCCTTTTGTAAACGGAAAATGATATTGGGGAATATGGGATTTTCCCCCTTCCCTAAGCCTGCCTCATAGGCCAAAAGTAGGCTACGCACCACTTTACGGGCACCCTCAGAGGTTTCCGTGCCAACATTCATGGAACTAAACGGCACCTGCGCGCCTGCACGGCTGTGCATGCTGTTCAAATTATATATCAATGCCTCCATAGCCTGGTATGTTTCATGCTCGTCAGCATCTTCCACATAAGGTGCTATATCCCGGTCAAAAAAGGCAAAGGACTGGCCACCGTGCATGTCATTTTGGGCACTCTGCAAAATAATGGCCGCCAGTGCAGTGGCTGAAGTGGGACGCTGGGGAGGTCTTATATAACCGTGCCCTGTATCAAAACCTTCTGCTAATAAGCGTCCCAGCGGAATCTGAACGCAGGTTAGGGTTTTACCGTAAAAGTCTAAATCGTGAATATGAATATCGCCCCGCTGGTGGGCCAGTGACATCTCTTCCGGGATGAGCCTGGAAAGATAGTATTTTTTACTTGCCGCGCTGGCTATCTGGAGCATTTTAGCAGATGGTGAATTGCTTACGTTAGCATTTTCCCGGTTGGTCTCTTCCAGGATCTCTTCCACTGCATCCATCAGCTCACCTTTCGCATCCCTCAGGCGGGTGCGACTGTCACGGTATAGTATGTAGGCTTTGGCTGTGCGGGCATGGCCATTTTCAATTAAAACTTTTTCCACAGCATCTTGTACATCTTCCACACTGAACTTTTGGCCGTTAAACCTGTTTTTTAATAGTTTCAGTACTTCAATACTGAGTTCCATGGCCAGCTGGCGGTCTTCACCACCTACGGCCCGGGCGGCCTCAAATATAGCGTCAGTTATTTTTCCCTCATCGAAGGAAACTTCTCGCCCGTCCCGCTTTTGAATAACTTTGAACAAGGTACTGCCTCCTTAAATTATCATGATTGATGTCTGTCAATCAACTTTGCTATCTCTTTCATAAAACTTCGCACATCATGAAAGTCACGGTATACGGAGGCAAAACGTACATAAGCTACCTCATCTAAATCACTTAGCCGTTTTAAAACCATCTCTCCCACATCCTTACTTGTAGCTTCTAACTCCGGTGAACTCCGTAATTCTCGCTCAATCTGGGCTACCAGCCCCTCAAGTACAGAAGCAGAAACTCTTCGCTTCTCACACGCCTTGGTCAGGCCGGAAAGTAATTTAACCCGGTTAAAAGGCTCCCTAATGCCCCCTTTCTTGACAATCACCAAAGGAGGCTCGTCCACCCTTTCATAAGTGGTAAAACGTCGTTCACATCCAATACACTCCCGGCGCCGCCTAATGGCTTCCCTATCTTCGGCCGAGCGAGAATCAAGCACTCTGCTTTCTCCGTAACCACAAAAAGGACACTTCATTTGCCCCTTCACCGCCTAGATGTGCATATATAGTATTTACAACAGCTTCATTATACTAAATCCTGATGTTGTCTGCAAAAACCGGAAAACAATGCCAAAGGGATGTTACTATGGTTTTCTCTAACCTTCTTTCGTTTTTTGAGCTTTTTGGCAAGATGAAAATAAATTAGAACTGTGGCTTCACCATTTAGTAAAGGAAAACATAAGGTACAGTAAAACGCTTTGGAGGAACTAATGCTGGAACACATAAATTGGGAGAAACTGATTACAGAACTTGCCCTGGCTATACTGCCTGTCCTGGGTAGTTGGCTCACTTACCTTGTCCACCAGGCGGCCAAATGGATAAAAGAGCAAGGTCAACTGCCAATTTTAGATAGATATCTTGACATTCTTGACCAGGCTGTGGAGACAACAGTTAAGGCCTTAATGCCCTATGTCAACGACTTGAAGGAAGCCAATCAAGACGGGAAACTTACTGCTGCAGAAATAGCCAAAGTGCGGCAAGAAGCTTTACGGATGGTACACTCCCAATTGTCAGACACGGCACAAAAAATTCTAAAAAGAATCTGTAAGGATATCGATCAAACCATTTCAAACCGGCTGGAAGCTAAACTCTATGATATAAAAATGGCTAATCATAAGATTAATTAACCTGCATTGGATTACTACCAGAATTTCTCGCCCTGGTTTCCGGTTGTTCCACCTTGCACATGCTGGGGATGCGAGTCATTAAAAGAAAGATTAACTAAAATAACGTCAATACCGATCTTAACTATTTTTTCCCAGGGGACAACAATCTCCTCTTCTCTACCGAAAAACCCCATAAATCGTTGCTGGTGACCCGGTAATACTACAGCCAATATTTTACCCTCATCAACATTGATATCAATATCCTTGATCGGCCCCAAACGTCTTCCGTCAACCACATTGATCACTTCCCTCATTCGCAAGTCGGAGATCTTAACCAATATTTACACCTCCCTAACTTATTTATATGAACATCTACCTTTAATTTGAACCGGTTCCAATGATTAAACAAAAAAGTGGCTGCAAACCAGCAGCCACTTTTTACCTTATACTTTGTTTTTACTGTTCCACCCAGTGTTCCCGACACCAGTGTTTACAAACTCTGTCAGCGAGGGAGGCTCCTTGCTAAACGAATTTTTTCATATGCCCCAGGGCTGCCTTTTCCAGCCGGGATACTTGAGCCTGTGATATACCAATTTCCTCGGCCACTTCCATTTGAGTTTTTCCTTCAAAAAATCTGAGCGTCAGTATGTGTTTTTCACGACCAGAAAGTTTGCTTAAGGCATCACGCAGGGAAATTCCCTCCAGCCAGTTTACATCCTGGTTTTTTTCATCACTGATTTGATCCATAACAAATATAGGGTCTCCACCATCATGATAAATAGGCTCAAAAAGGGAAATGGGGTCTTGTATTGCATCCAGAGCAAAAACAACCTCTTCCCGGGGCATTTTCAGCTCACCCGCAATTTCATTAACCGATGGCTCTCGGGAATGTTTGTTTACCAGCGAATCTCTTACTTGCAAGGCTTTGTATGCAACATCCCGCAGAGATCTGCTGACCCTGATAGGATTATTATCCCTTAAATATCTTCTAATCTCTCCTATGATCATAGGGACTGCATACGTAGAAAACTTTACATTTTGTGAAAGATCAAAGTTGTCTATGGCCTTCATTAAACCTATACAACCCACTTGAAACAAATCATCTACATATTCACCACGGTTAGTGAAGCGCTGGATCACACTCAGAACAAGCCTGAGATTACCGCTTATAAGCCGGGTACGGGCTGAATAGTCACCGTTTTGCATGGTTTCAAATAGTTCCCGCATCTTAGCTCCGGTAAGTACTGGCAATTTTGATGTATTGACACCACATATTTCAACTTTGTTAACCAGCAAAGGGGCCACCTCCGGCTGAATTTTTCGTGGCTTTTTTCATTATTACCTCGGCTAAGGGCAAATATACATTGTTCTTCAGACGCCAAAAAAAAGACCCGTTTTATTCAACGGATCTTCTAAGAATGTGGGTGCTAGAATTATTCCATTTTATTTATTTCTCGTTTAAGTCTTTTGATGATTCGTTTTTCCAACCTGGAAATGTAGGATTGGGAAATTCCCAGCATATCCGCGACTTCTTTCTGAGTCTTTTCCTCCCTGCTGTTGAGGCCAAAACGCAATTCCATTATCTTACGCTCTCTGCCGTTTAAGCGCTGCAATGCCAAATAAAGTAACTTCTTTTCCACTTCCTCTTCTATATATTTATAAATTATATCATTTTCTGTTCCCATAACATCTGATAATAGAAGTTCATTGCCGTCCCAATCCATATTTAAAGGCTCATCGAAGGACACTTCACTTTTTGTCTTGTTATTTCGGCGCAAGTACATTAGTATTTCGTTTTCAATACAACGGGAGGCATAAGTGGCAAGCTTTATTTTTTTTAATGGGTCAAAAGTATTAACCGCTTTGATTAAACCTATGGTACCAATGGATACTAGGTCTTCAATCCCTATCCCGGTATTTTCAAATTTGCGGGCAATGTAAACCACCAGCCGTAAGTTGCGCTCAATAAGTTCACTTCTGACTTCCCGATCCCCTGCTTTTAAGCGATCAATGAGGTAGTATTCTTCATCAGTGCTAAGGGGAGGAGGAAGGGCTTCACTACTGCCCACATAATGTACTTCTTTTTCAATTCCCAGCTTTTGCAAAACCCGCACCAGGTGAAGTCGAAAAATTAACCTCAACTTCCAGAGTTCAAACAAATCTTTCCCTCCCTACCAATAAGGAAAGGGGACACACCCCTTCGGGGAATGTCCCCGATTCTAATAAATACTATTTAATTACGAAATATCAGTACCCAGCAACCCCGGATGAACAAGCACATTATAATCCGCATCCGGGCTCAATGTTTTTAAGCAAATAGCAACGGTAACCCCAGTGGAACAGATGGTTTTATGTCCGTACTGAAGTTCCACTTGATCAGGGTCAAACCCTAAAAGCATTCCCGCATCCTTTCCCAGGGATTGGAAGGGTATTAACCTAAACTTAGCACCCCATAGACTGTCTTGCATCATCATCATAGCTTTTACGGGATCCAATTCTCTGTTATTATCCAGATATATAATCAACTCCCGCGGAAGTAGGCTTTTAATCACTTCATACTCAGCTACAATTACAGGGTTACCGGTAAGCGGGTCAGTCAACTGGTTGCCGGAATCTAAAAAACCTTCTGTTTGTACCTGCTTATCGCATACCTTTATTACCAGCGGAATTTTAAATAAGCTTTGCCGGTAGCGACGCTTAAAAAGAAGTGCCGTCCCTTTTCCGGCCGCCCCAAAGACTCCCAGGGCCAGAACAATGGCATGCCAAAAGTACCTCTCCAGGACAGACGGAAAGCTTTGAGGAAAGGAGTCCACGCCTCCCTGAGCCTCCAGGAAATACATAATACCGATCACACTGCCCCCCAGAGCGAAGGAAGTAAGATAAAAAAAAGCCAAACATGTCGCCAACCGAATTGGAGGCAGAGGTGCAAAAGCAACAATGATTATAATCACAGAAGCTAACGTCTTAAACCAAACCGTCATTAAGGGTGAAAATACTGGCACAAAAGCCGCTATGGAATAAATTCCCCCCAATGCCGCGGCAATTACCATACGCCATCTAACATTTGTCACTCCGCCTATTTTCCCTACCGTGTAAAGTATTACGTAATTCATAACCATACTACCCAAAACCACCTGGTCAACATATATCACCTGAAAGGGCACTGCAGCACCTCCACACAAACAGGACAAGGAAACCCTGTTACCAACTATATGGCCTGGTATTTTGATTTATGAAAAGAAAAATTCCAGCCTGGCCATATTATATAATACCAGTACTGGAAAAATATGTCATTACTTGGACCCAGGAGCATCTTTTTGCTCGACATTCATACTTAACACTTTACAGATTTCCCGCTTGACATGAAAAAACCGCTCTATACAAGAAAAGCGCGCTAAATCAGTTCCCTTAGCGCGCGCTTTTCAGTACTTTTTTCCTTTGTCCTTGCCATTTATATGGCAAGGTATACTTTCTTAAAGTATAAAAAAAGGGGACAGGCTACTTTTTCAAACACAAAAAAGTAGCCTGTCCCCTTTTTATCTTTTGCTTTTAACGCCGCCGTAAAAATGCAGGTATGTCTAGATCATCATTATTGGCGAAAGGTTTTATTTCAACGTCACGATCGCTCTTTTCCGTTCTCTTAACCATGGGCTTTTGTTCCTCAAAGCCGGTGGCAATTACCGTTACTCTTACTTCCTCATCCATTTGCTCATCTATAACAGCTCCGAAAATAATGTTTGCTTCCGAGTCAGCAGCCTGTGAAATAATCTCTGCTGCTTCGTTCACCTCGAAAAGTCCCAGAGAACCTCCGCCTGTCATATTTAAAAGTACACCACGGGCGCCTTCGATAGAAGTTTCCAACAGGGGACTTGATATGGCTAACCTTGCAGCTTCAACAGCCCGGTTGTCTCCACTTGCTGAGCCAATGCCCATCAGCGCAGATCCTGTTTCCTTCATAATTGTCTTAACATCAGCAAAATCCAAGTTTATCAAGCCAGGAACGGCAATCAGATCTGATATGCCCTGCACACCTTGCCGTAGCACATCGTCCGCAATTCTAAAAGCCTCCACGATGGAGGTATGCTTTTCCACTACCTGCAATAGCCTGTCATTGGGAATAGTAATTAGAGTATCGACTTTATTTTTTAATTCCTCAATTCCCGTCTCAGCCTGGTTCATCCGCTTACGTCCTTCAAAAGTGAAAGGTTTGGTAACAACGCCCACGGTTAAGGCGCCTACTTCTTTAGCCACTTCAGCTACCACGGGCGCAGCCCCTGTGCCGGTGCCACCGCCCATGCCGGCGGTAACAAAAACCATATCTGCCCCGCGCAGTACCTGCTCAATCTCATCTCTGCTTTCCTCCGCCGCCTTTTGCCCTATTTCAGGATTTGCGCCGGCCCCCAGTCCCTTGGTTAGCTTCGAACCTACCTGTATTTTATTACTGGCCAGCGCCATTTGCAGTGCTTGGGCATCCGTATTCACAGCGATAAATTCCACGCCCTTGAGCCCGGAATTTATCATTCTGTTCACGGCATTATTTCCGCCGCCCCCTACTCCAATCACCTTTATATTTGCAAATTGATCCATCTCCATTTCAAAATCGAGCATCATACCATCCTCCTTCTAGTATACCCGCAATTATTTGATAAGCTTTCAAACCCATCAGCTGCATGAAGAAAACCCGGTATCCCGTAATTACAGCAATACCCCGCCAATCCGGCAAGGGAAACACTGCACTTATCTGAACCGGGAACAGAAACGTAGGGAGGAATCGAAAGCACCTGTAGTTCCAAGTATTGGGACAAATGTTCCGCCATACCGGGAAACATTGCTCCCCCTCCGGTTAATTTTACACCACCAGGTATTAATCCTGTAAAATTCATGGAATGAATTGATTGTTTAATTAATTCATAAATCTCTTCCAGTCTTGCATTAATGATGGAAATAACAAGAGATTCTTCATATTGATGAGAATGTAAACCAAAGGATTGTAGCAATTCTCCGGCTGCTTTTAAAGTGGTACGCAGCCCCACCGCCAAGTCACCCACTACATGCTCCATCCCCACCGGCAATACCAAAGCATCTCTCAATGTACCATATTTAAAGGATGAAACCGTAGTAGTTTCGGCTCCCAAGTCCACTAAAATGCAGCCTAATTCCGTCTCAGCACCATTAACTAAAAGCGGGGACTGAACTAGAGGACTAAATACTACTTTACGTAAACGCATCCCGGCTAACCGGACAGCATCATAAATATACTGAACGGACTCATTACCGGCCAAAACCAGGCGAACATCAACTTCTAGGTTCTGCCCGATCTTTCCTTCGGCAGAGGAAACCAAATGTCCGTCCAGAGAGTATTGCAGTGGTAATATATGTAATTGTGTCAAGCCCTCCGGGTTAAATTGTTCATTTACCTTGTTTAATAACTTTGACACATCACCGGCCGACACATGGCGACGGCATCCAAGGTCTTTTTGCAAATGATAATCTTTTACTTTAATACCCGTTCCGGAAAATACGGCACATATTCTTTCAGGTAGACTTATATTCGATTTTTCTCGCGCATCGGCCATCAAGTTTTTAATGATTCGGGCAACGGAGCGGATGTCAATTATTACTCCTTTACGCACACCTAAAGATGGGGACTCAATCTGGGCCAAGATTTCAAAAGATTTTCCCGGGCCAAATTTGGTAACGGCAATAGATATACGCGCAGTACCAATATCCAAAAGTACGGCAATGTCTCTCCTTTTTCTGGCCAAAAGCCATCCCCTCGCATATGCTTACTTAATTTGTAAACTTCAACGTAAGGAACAATTTCCCTCTATGAACAAGGTAAAAATTTATTTTTTTAGTAGATGTCTTCTAATTAATGATACATTTTGAAAGAGACGTACCCCAAAAGCCACCACGGCAGCTAGATATAAATCTATTCCCAATCTTTCCCCCACAAAAACCAAACCGGCAGCCAGCATTGCGTTAGTAAAAAAACCCGTGGTGAATATAATGTGATCAAACTTATCCTCGATGGCGGTTCTAATGCCACCCAGCACGGAATCCATGGCAGCGAGAACAGCCACCGAGGTATACACAGCGTAAGCCTTGGGTAAAACAAGAGGCACATTCAGCCCAATCAAAACCCCAATACCAACCCCGACCAGAGCCAGAACAATGCCTACCCACATATTCCTCACCTTCTTTTTAAGAGGTTTTAAGTCTGTTTAGCATAATTTAATTCCAGGTCCCCGGAATAAGCAGGCACCGTTAATTCCTCATGCTTCTTTATTTTTATCTCTATACCCAGATCACCACCCAGGTAATCCAAAAGGCCCCCGGGTAGAGTTAGAGCCTCCTCCATAGCATCCGGGTCCCCAATTGCCAGTATCTGGTACGGAGGAACCACCCTTTTGGTATTCACATTAATAAATGAACCGGCTAACCTTATTTCAGTGATGGGCGTAATGCGATGGCCATTTAAAGACAAGGCCTCAGTTCCGGCGGCCCGAAGCTCATTGACCACTTTTAAAAGATCATCATCCCTGATAATAGAAAGTTCGGCCGGTAGTGTCGGGTCAAACCCTTGAGGATTATCTAAAATCACTTCCACACCAGGCCCTGTGACTGTAATAATACCCGCAGCAATTTTTGCTTTATCAAGTTCACTTTGTATAGCTTGGACGGCCTGCTGCCGGCCTGCATTAACCTGTTCCAGCTTAAGTTTTAAATCATATATTTCCTTTTGTAATGTTTCGTTTTCACCCGTTAACTGCCGCAACTCACCGGCTAATTCCTGAGTTCTTTCTCTGGGAATACCATTAGGGAAATTATTGGAAACCCGGAACTGCACTGCAAGTAATAGCCCCAGAACTATAGCTACTAAGGATATAGAAGCAAATATAGAACGTTTAGCCATAAAAAATCACTCCGAATTCCGGCTACTGAGCCGGCTTAGCATAATTAAAACTTATCCCACCTTCATAGGGCGGAACCGTTACCTTTTCAACTTTTTCTACCTTAACCTCAATACCCCACCATTTGAGGGAATCAATCACCCCACCCTTCATTTTCAAGGCACTAAATAGGGTATCATTATCACCAATAGCCTTTATCACGAAGGGAGGACTTAAACGAGCACTTTTGTTCATCAATACCGTAGGTCCAATACAACGGACTTCCGTATTAAAAATAACCCTTTGTTCATTCATGGAAATAGCTTCGGCCCCGGCAGCTTTAAGTTCATTTAACACCTTGATTACATCTTCATCGTGCAGAACGTATAAGTTTGGGTCATCACCGGGTTTGATAGTTTCCTGACTGTCGTTTAAAGTAACCTTTACCCCGGGGCCCTCTAATTCGGCTAAACCGGCAAAGGCCCGAATTCTATCTAATTTATTCTTTGAATTAACAAGCCGCTGTCCCGCCATCGCCTTATCCAATTCGCTGCGCATTCTTTCTACTTCCCTTTGCAACCTTTCGTTATGTTTCTTGGCTGCCTCAATCTCAGCAGCTAAAGCACGAGGCCTGTCCAAGTTACGCAGCCGTAAAGGGTCATCTGCATCCCATACTATCTTAAGTTGCGTAGCTATAAAAAAGCCCACTATAACGCAAGCCAGAGACAACACTATAAAAGCAGACTTATTTGGCATAATTTTCCCCCCGGAAAATTTCCATTTACTTAATCACTTTCACTCTTATATTTTACCACCGGGGAGCCGGTAAAAGATAGATCAACGTATTCTATTCGTTGGTGAGTTCCCTCCAGTTCATGAAGTACTTGGAGGAACATATTCCCCTTGGATTTTACCTCCACGGGGATTCCCAAACGACATTGATCACCTTCCACAGTGTACAGAACAAAAGAGCCGTTATCCTGATAATGCACCTCGGAAAGAATCCCAATTAACTCTTGCGGCAACTCCTGAACTACCTGCAAAGCAGCGTCAATCCCTTTTCCACTGACTGCTTTACCCGGACCGGAAGCCGTAATGTCAATACCCGTTATAACCGGTAGCTCTTTTGAAACTTTCTGACTCTGCTGTATATATATTTTCTCCCCATCAATCTTCATGAAACCGTCATTATCAGGCAGAAGGGCCACCGGCGTCCTCTCTTTAACGTCAATTATTATACGATCGGGAAACCCCCTTTTGAGGAGGACATCTTGAAAAACAGGTAAAATGCTAAGGTTTAACTGCGCTTTCTTTAGATTAACCTTAAAAATATTGACCCCCGTATGGAGTCCGGATGCAGCAATAATTCTTTCCGTATTTACCTGCCGGTTACCCCGCACATCTATCCGCTCTACTTCAAACAGAGGGGACTTAAAAATTATGAAAGCAGCCAGCGCAAACAAAAAAACCAGCATCAGGCTCTGCCATAGCCCTTTACTTTTGCGCCTGTGCATTTTGTTATAAACCATGACAACCCCCGGATAGGAAAAAATACCAGTTAATTACTCATTATATATTAAAGTCCCCCCGCTTGTCCAAGAAAACAACCTTAGAACTGTGGCGACTAAAGGTTTAACTAACATCTGAAAAGCAAAAAGGGGACAGGCACCTTTTTAAGATTTAAAAAAGTGCCTGTCCCCCCTATAAGCCTATTGCAATTGCTAGGGACTTCCGCTTAATGCCGCTCCGAGCGCTCCCACTAATTGAGGCTCCCGCGGCACAAAAATCTCCACACCCAGCCTCTCACTTAATAATTTAACAATACAAGGATTCTTTGCCACTCCACCGGTAAAAACCAATGGTGTTTTAAAACCTATCCGCTTCAGCATACCGGCTGCTTTATCAACCGCCGAAGAGTGCAGGGCAAGGCCAATATCCTCTCGTTTAGCTCCTCTGTGCACTAATGATACCGCTTCTGATTCGGCAAAGACAGTGCACATACTGCTTATTTTCACACCACCGCTCCCCATGAGGGCTTCTTTGCCAAATTCTGATACATGCGTATGGCCCATGGCTTCTGACATCACTTCTAAAAACTTTCCGGTGCCCGCGGAACATTTATCATTCATTTGAAAGTCAATTACCGAAGCTTTCTCATCCATTAAAATAACTTTAGTATCCTGTCCGCCAATATCCAAAACAGTTCGGGCACCGTTAAATAGGAAGGCAGCTCCCAGAGCATGGGCCTTTATTTCGGTTACTACCCGGCTGTCGAAATTCGCAGCCGCAGCATGTCTTCCGTATCCCGTGGCAACAATATCGTTGTAATTTCCAGTTAATAAGCCTGTTGCAGTCTTAATGGGCTCAAAGCCCGTATCTTCAAGTTTTGACACTACAATCCGGTCACCGGAAAGTACCACAAAACCTATAGTCCTGGACCCCATGTCTAATCCGGCATACAATAGAATCTACTCCTTAATCATTTCCACGAATGCTTCCACTCTTGTCTTCAATTGCCCCGCATCTTCCTGGTCATATCCAGTTTCAATTTTTAGAAGGGGAATGCCCTGTTGCCTTAAAACCTGTTCTACCCGGTTTGCCTCCACCGCATAAGGATTGCAAAATGAGAGGGCACAATGTATCACTCCATCTGCCCGGTATTCTTTTACCAGTTCTGTTAAACGTTCCATACGCCCGGTATTGGGAGTAAAAACGGCACAATTAGTTCCTAAATACCTTTCAGCAACGTTATTTATTATGGAATCAATATCCGTTCCTTGTTCAGACACCTCATTTTCAAAATAACGCATTCCGGTGCACATTTCTTCGGCAACCATGACCGCACCGCTACTTTCTATGATATGCGGCACTTTCCAATTAGGGATAGCCATTGGCGTACCGGTGACAATCACCCTGGGAGTCCCGGCAGGAAAGATTCCTACGCCGCTTTCCAATCTCTTCTCCAGTTCATCGCAAAGTTCATTGACCTTGGCCGTAAACCTGGCTACATCATCATACATGGCAATCTGTTCAATGAGCAGGCAATCCTTACCGCTAATGACTACAGGATCACGTTTGCGCAGCTCCGAGAGCCGCTTCAAGGCACGGCGCTTATCATTCGATTCCCGAACAGACTGCGCTAAAGAGCCTGCGGAGATACTGTTTCCGGTAAATTCTTCAATATGACGTGCAAAGTCTTTAACCTCTTCCTCCCACAATTTGCGGTCCCGGTCCTTTTTCATGTGCGGCGTCTCCATAACGTGTACCGGCACATAATCATTGAGAATTTCAAAAGCTTTCTTTTTGCCGTCACAAGTGGTTTCACCCACCACCATATCACTGGACTCAAAATAGGGACAGACCTTGGCCAACTTAAAGCCCATGAAAGACTTAATTAAAGGGCAAATATTACGTGGTAAAACCTTTTCCGCCTCACCAGCACCGATTTCTATGCCGGAACACAGCCCTATACAAATGCCTCCCGCAGCACGAATAATTTCTTCCGGTACAAACACGCAGAATGTACCGATAACTTTACCCCCGGCGGATTTATGCTGCTGCAACTCCTCAATTCTTAAACCGTGATTTTCGTTTACTACAAAGTCAAAATATTCCATTATCTGCGGCCTGTTTTCCTGTGTTAGATATACATCATGGTATGTAGGCGGTAAGACCTCAAGTAACTGGTCGTGACTTTCCATATCAAGCCCTAAATCTTGCCACATTTTCCTGTAATCGCCCATAAGATTCTCCCCCTTCAATCATTAATTACCTAATGACAATTTTATATAAGTAATTTATATATGGCAAATAAAATAATTTTATGTCCAGGTCTGTAACTAAATGGATTACTTATGACTTAACCCACACATCTTTAACGCAAAAAAAGAACGCCCCCAAGGGCGTTCTTTAGACTTATAGTCAAAAACACTGTCTTCTTTTTTTCTAAGATTCCTTTTGTGCAAAATAATAAGCTAACCCTTTAGCTATAGCCTCAGCTATTTTTGCCCGGTAGGAGTCCTTGGCTAATAGTTTTTCCTCTTCCAAGTTAGATATAAATGAAGCTTCCACCAGCACTGCCGGCATTGCAGCAGTGCGCAGCACCACAAAGTTTGCCTGCTTTATACCAACATCACGCCGGTTTAACGACTGCATCAATTGAGAATGCACCTGTTGGGCCAGCAGTCTGTTATCCGCCTGGGATACCCCCAGCCCGGAAATGTTATCTCGCCGGTAATAAGTGCTGGTACCGGAATAACCCCTCTTCGGGTGGGCATTCATGTGAATACTGACAAATACATCAGCACCGCCCCTGCCGGCAATTTCAGTGCGTTGATACAAGTCCACATATGCATCTGTTGATCTGGTTAGAATTACCTCTGCCCCATTTTGTCGCAGCAAGTTTGCCGTTAAAAGACCTACATTAATATTTACATCTTTCTCCTTTAACCCGCTGGAGCCAATGGCTCCCGGGTCACTGCCGCCATGCCCCGGATCTATAGCTATTGTTTTTCCTTTTAGGTGTGTTCCCAGATTCGGCACGTATAGCTTTAACGTAAGTTCCTCGCCATCTTTCTTCTTACTCTTAGTGGCAGCGAACATTACCGGCTCTTTAACATCAAAAACCAAGCGTACAATGTCGGGGTTTTCACTGAACTTGCCTGTTCGGATTCTTTTTACCAGCTCGCTATTAACATTTATTTCTTCCGCCAGGTCTCCTGGTTTTACTCCTTTAAGATCCACAACCAGCCGGTCGGGGTTGGTTAAAGTAAAAATGTGATGTTCTAAAGCACCGGTGGTGTTAACAGTTGCTACCGTGACGCCGTTATCCTCCCCAACCTCCAGGTCGGCCACGGTTGAATCATAATTTTGCCAATCTGTTTGCTCTTCTTCTTTCTCCTCACTTGGGGGAGGGTAATTCTCACCTCTGTCTTGGTTGTTCTCAAGTTCCTCCCGAATTTGTTCTTCCTGAAGCGGGGTAGTAGCTTCCGCCTCTTCAATGTTGATTAACTGATCAGCTATCCAACCTATACCCCCCTGAACTAGTTCAACCTTAACCCAATTCCCAGCTTGTTCCAAAATACCAAGCCGTTCTCCCCGGTCTACCTTGCCTATAATATTATGGTCAGTACCGGGGCCGCTGCGAATATTTACATTGGTTGCGTCAACCACGGCCTGCATAACACCAGGGCTATCCTGAGCATCATCCACTTTTACAAACCGGCCGGACACCCATCCCATACTGCCGTCAGAGAGCTCTACCTTATACCAGCCCTGTGAAGACTCAAATACAGTTAGCTTGTCCCCCTTTATAACCTCTCCTATTTCCGGTGTCGAGGTACCGGGGCCGCTTCTGACATTCAGTACGTCTGCCGTGATTTCTATGACGCTACCGGGAGAAGCATCCGTTTCACCGGCAGCCTGATTCACCTTTATGTAAACCGTCTTTGTACTGCTGTTCCATTTCACTTCTGTGCCCAGCGTTTCACTCATAAACCTTAGTGGCACCACTGTTCTTGCATTTATTAATCTTACCGGTGCGTCTAAATATACCGCTTGTCCATTGACTGTAGGTTCATTGCTTCCTACAGGTGCCTTGACAGTCTTACCGGACTTTTCCACAATGGCAACCTTTTCTTGTTGGTTCCAATTTACTGTAGCGCCCAGTTTCTCCGTTACAAATCGTAGAGGCACATAAGTTCGGCCCGTACCTGTATTAATAAAAGGTTTTTGGTCCGGAAATGCCACCTGATCACCATCTACTTGTACTTTGACATCATAACTTAGACCTGTAGATGCCTCTCCGGCCATAACGGGGACTGCCGGGAATAAAAGTGTCATAAGCAGTGTTATTATTAATAGTAACCGCATGAAACTACCCCACCCACCTCCAATATTCATAGTTAAACAAATCTACAATATTTAGATGGTGTAAAGGCCAAATTTGTTCCCTGATGACGAAAAATAGTATTTATTGCCATAGGCTAGCGTAGACGATACCAGGGCGATAAGTTTTACCGACTCAACCATGTTGGAAACAGAATTACTCGCCGGTTTAAATAGTGGACAACAACATCCTTTGACTGTTATATTAAGTTCTATGGCGCAAATTAAAAGCGCGCTAAATCAGTTCCCTTAGCGCGCTTTTAATTTTTTACGCCTTAGCCCTTGCCATATATGGCAAGGTATTTCTTCAAGGTAATTCTAAAAAGGAGGAACTTTTTTATGAAATTGAGAAGGACTTTTTTACTGCTCTTGGCAGCAGTAATTGCCCTGACAGCAGCCGGATGTGGCCAGGATAGCGCCGGCACCCAAAACAGCGGGGATGATGAAAAAGTGGCTATTGTTGATGGGAAAGCCATTTACAGGCAGGAATTTGACGCCCAAATGGAACAGATTAAAGCCAGTTACCAGCAGCAGGGACAAGATCTTGAAGCCGAAGATAATAAGGAAGCCCTGGAAAACATTGAACAACAAGTATTGGATGAGATGATTAATAATGCTGTTCTCTTACAGCAAGCCCAAAAAGCCGGAGTAAATGCCCCGAAGCAGGAAGTGGAAAGCCAACTGGAAGCAATTAAATCCCAATACGATGAAAATCAATTCAAACAGATCCTCGAGGCTAACAATTTATCTGAAGACGGTCTAAAGAAAGAAATTTCCGACCAGCTAATGATAAATAATTATATGCAAACGGAGATTGAAGAAGAGCAGCTGGCTGTTTCTGAGGATGAGGTTAGGGATTCTTACGATCAGGTAATTAATCAGCAACCAGAAGGGGAAAAGCCTGATTTTGAGGAAGTAAAGCCACAAATAAAAGGATTGTTGAGGCAGGAAAAAATGCAAGAGGCAAAAACCGAGCTTTTAAAGGGTTTGAAAGAAAATATGGAAATTAAAGTACTTTTATAGGAAGTAGTTTTCGATTACGAATAACCGGGAGCCTTGGATGAAAGGCTCCCGGTTATTTCTATTTATAACACCGTCCAACGATTTTCTCCTCGTTATACGCGTAACAGCCATAGAACCATACGTACGGGCCTCGTATACGGTTTAGCTTGCCTTGGCAATTTCAAAGGTTTCAATTCCTTATAGGTAGCTTACAACCATTGGCAGTCATTACAGCTTTTTTTACGAAAATGTAGTTTTTACGTACTAGTCTGTGTATCAGGGTCATGTGGGTTTAATAGGAAAACATTTTGGGGTATTTCTTTGGAGTGTTTTCTTAGACAGGATTAACAGGATCAACAAGATTTTTAGCTTTGCTTATTTTCCGTCATTATTTCTTTGCATACAATATTTATTAGCATTAATTTGTATTGGCGGTTTTGTTATATTTTTAACATGACTATCAAGCTTAATCAGAAACTCCTTCTCACCAGGGAACATATGTGCTATAATGGCCATAGTTAATAAGTGGGAGGGGAACCAAGATTATGGCACAACAAAAAGATGTGAGTTTTATTTGAGTTTCAGCAACGTTTTAGCAGCGAAGAGGCTTGTCAAGAGCACCTTTTCAATATGCGTTGGGCAGAGGGTTTTGAGTGTCCTCGCTGTGGATGCAAGGAATACTACCATATCTCTTCACGCCGTCATTATCAATGTAAAAGTTGCAATTATCAAGCTTCCCTCACCGCGGGAACTATTTTTCATAAGACCCGCACAGCATTACGGAAATGGTTTTGGGCTATATTCCTGGTTGCCAATGATAAACGAGGCTTCTCCGCCCTTTCTTTGCAGAATAGTATTGATGTCAGCTATCCTACTGCATGGCTAATGCTTCATAAGATTAGAACTGCAATGTCCGATCGTGATCAGCTTTACAAGCTTGCGGGGCTGGTGCGATTAGATGACTAAAAACTATCGCCTTCGGCGGCAATCCATTCACCGCCAATTGTCGTGCGTCACCACAGGTAGGCTACAACCGGCAGAGTAACCAACAGTACACAGACCTTGGTAACCGTCGTTTCAATTCCTTATAGGTAGGCTACAAGCATCTGTAAAAGGAGGTCACTATAATTACTACAAAATGTTTCAATTCCTTATAGGTAGGCTACAAGCTGTGTATCATTTTGCTATTGGCTTGCTAGGATTCGTTGTTTCAATTCCTTATAGGTAGGCTACAAGCCTCACAGGAACATCAACAGCCACACCATTTGTTCCAGTTTCAATTCCTTATAGGTAGGCTACAAGCGTTTAGAAGAGGATTTAAAGATGATATAGAAAATATTGTTTCAATTCCTTATAGGTAGGCTACAAGCTTTATCCCGCCAGTCTTTCCTGCTTGTAGGCACCAATGTTTCAATTCCTTATAGGTAGGCTACAAGCATATGCTCGACTTCGATAACCTCACCTAAATAGTCCTGGTTTCAATTCCTTATAGGTAGGCTACAAGCTATACGTCTCAAAGACTACAGCGGTATTACACGGGTGTTTCAATTCCTTATAGGTAGGCTACAAGCCGTGTAGTGATTGCGGCGATAGGATATATATTAACAGGTTTCAATTCCTTATAGGTAGGCTACAAGCTTGTGTAGCTCCCCTCGGTAATAGTTGGTGCTTTTGCGTTTCAATTCCTTATAGGTAGGCTACAAGCACTAATCAGGAGAAGTCACTAAAAGTGGCTGGTGGGTTTCAATTCCTTATAGGTAGGCTACAAGCTCAAAAAAATTGAGGTCTGAGCAGCTTGTGACCTGTGTTTCAATTCCTTATAGGTAGGCTACAAGCTCTTTACCCATGAATTTACGTTCAACGCTATACTTTAGTTTCAATTCCTTATAGGTAGGCTACAAGCTAGAAAGGTCTAAGCCTATATAGCATTTTTTACCTAAGTTTCAATTCCTTATAGGTAGGCTACAAGCCCGGCCTTGCCTTGTACCCAGCCTTGCGCCACATCTGTTTCAATTCCTTATAGGTAGGCTACAAGCCGTTCAATTAGTGTATCGTAAACACACCAACAACAGTTTCAATTCCTTATAGGTAGGCTACAAGCTAAACATCACCGCAGTATTACTTCTCTATTTACCATGTTTCAATTCCTTATAGGTAGGCTACAAGCCGAAGTTATACTCTGTGCTAAAACAGAACCGTGAAAGTTTCAATTCCTTATAGGTAGGCTACAAGCACCAATCCCTGGGTATGGGTAATCGAATTTGAGGTGAGTTTCAATTCCTTATAGGTAGGCTACAAGCGAAACAGTATACGGGGGGGATATGGGTTGCTTTCAATAGTTTCAATTCCTTATAGGTAGGCTACAAGCCACGCCGAGGAATCCCGCTGTGTAAAGTGGATGCAAGTTTCAATTCCTTATAGGTAGGCTACAAGCTTTGTTGGCAGAATACAATTGGCACACGGAATACATGTTTCAATTCCTTATAGGTAGGCTACAAGCGAGGTTGAGAAATGATTATAAAAACAGAAACTTTGTGTTTCAATTCCTTATAGGTAGGCTACAAGCTGCCAACCGCCATCTAATCATTGCATCACCTTCTTGGTTTCAATTCCTTATAGGTAGGCTACAAGCTTGGCTCCGGCTCCTTTGTTACACCCAAGCTGATACGTTTCAATTCCTTATAGGTAGGCTACAAGCTTATTGAAACAATTTTTTGTGGTTGGCATTTTTGCACGTTTCAATTCCTTATAGGTAGGCTACAAGCGGACGATACCCTACCAGAGCTTTGCAAGGGTGCGAGCAAGTTTCAATTCCTTATAGGTAGGCTACAAGCTTGTACCCCTAACCGGCCAGCTACATCATCAGGTGAGTTTCAATTCCTTATAGGTAGGCTACAAGCAGAGGAAGATGGCCAGGGCGAGCAGGAAGCGGAATCGTGTTTCAATTCCTTATAGGTAGGCTACAAGCCCGGGCCTTGAAGGTTGACCCGGAAGAATTGCGTAAGTTTCAATTCCTTATAGGTAGGCTACAAGCTGTTTTCACAGCAGGTGTCCACTTGCACATAATTACCTACACAATCATGGTGTGTTTTTTCATAATTAAACAACCAAATCTATTTATCCCCCCTCAGCAAAATGCTAAAATTTTAGCAAATTGTTTGGGGGGATTTTTATTG
>VENG01000022.1 GCA_009711705.1 Bacillota bacterium | reverse complement strand
ACACATGGATCGGGCTTTGGTCCGCTGGGCGCGACGAAAGTATAAGAAACTCGAAAGACATCAGCGGCGGGCCACATACTGGCTCGGTAAAATTGCCAAACGAGAACCGAAGTTGTTTGTACACTGGGAAATGGGGATTCGTCCTACGGCTGGATAATGGGAGCCGGATGAGCTGAGAGGTTCACGTCCGGTTCTGAGAGGGCCTTGGGGTGAAATTCCCCAGGGCTACTCACCGGGCAGTATTGTGTCGAACCAAGGCAGAGGCCTACCAGGCACTTAATGATGCCAGACACATCCTGCAGAACTTAGGGCTTGATTTGCATCCAGAAAAGACCAGAATCACCCATGTCAAATGGGGATTTGAGTTCTTGGGCTACAAAATCAAACAAGGTAAGGGGTTAAAATTACCGAAACAAAAGATCAAAAAGAAACCCAAACTAAACATCTATGCAGTACCCAAGGATAAATCCATCAAAAGATTCATAGATCAAATCAGAGCAAATACCAAACGCAAAATACCGCTTACGTTGAAAGAGATAATCGACTTAATAAATCCCATTATCAGGGGATGGGGAAATTATTACCGTAAAGCACATGTACGAAAGCTGTTCAACAGACTGGACCGTTGGATAATTCGAAGATTATGGTCACATCAATTCAAGCGCTGGCGAAATTCTGGGTGGAAAAAGTGTCCTGCTAAAATCATATACAACCAGTTTAAGTTGGTTAATCTTACAAGTTTAATTCCAAGCCTACGTTCAAGGTCATAATACAAATCAATTGAGGAAAGAGGATTACGGGAAAACCGTACGATCCGTTTGAACGAGCGGACGGAGGCAGGCCCACAGTGGTCCACCTCTTCCGACTCTACACTTGGTGAAGTCGACGTCATGGGGAAGGAGTAATTGGAAAAACCGTTTATCTGATTTCTAAGACTCCCACTTCTATAAGTGGGAGTTTGCACTTTTTTTCTTCAGGTGGGGTTGAATCCCCACCTGAAGCTCCGATGTTCAGCTTTAGCTGAAGGAGTTCACTACTTAAAAAGGCTGAAGGTAAGTCTAAAAGAACACTGAAAGATTACGGATATCATGTGAAACTATTTTTTCAGAGGTTTCCAGATGCAAATCTTTCAAATTCCAAGGTATTAAGGGAATGTGTAATCAATTTATATTGTAGGCCAACCTAAATATTAAGAATACAGCATGTACAATGATGATTTTATTGATAGATTCTCATAATACGCCTATTAAAATTTTTATGGCACCGATATCTAAAAGTTACACATTAATCAGACCATATCTCAATAATAACTCTGGAAATCGTTCCCTTAATTCTCTTTCTCCTCGTATAATAGATCTCAGATAAACACCTTCCCTCCAAACCGGACAACCCTCGATGGAAGACACCATCCACGAAATTCTCTCCAATCTTGCTCAAGTTGGCGATTATTTAAAAACATTAGTTTTAGGCAGGCTTTTCGGTTACTACATTTCCGTTAGCGATTTTTCCAATAAATACGCCAGGCTGTGCATAGATGATGTAGGGGAAAAGTCCGACGTTATGTTAACCCCAACCATTGCCTACGGTATTCTGGCCAAAGCTGCCATCGCCCAAAAAAAATCCTGCACAGGCCATCAGGCTGACAAAACGCTTTTTGCAGCTTTGTTCGGAAAAAGGCATCTATGATTATTTCAGAGTGTTTAAAACGTATGGCCCCATCCTGGAGTTTGCTCATCAGCATGGAATAGAGCCCGACTTTACCAGGCAAATGATGGCCCTGGCCGGCTATAAATTTAAAAAGGTCTACATAAAAACCCTGGGGGGATTCGCTGTATTTCCCTATGACAACCGGCAAGAGCCGCTTAAAATGCGTGCTAAAAAAGAGCGCGAGCTTTTAGCCTTTCTCCTGGATGCAGGCCGGGCGGGAGCTACCAAAGAACAAATTTACGAGGCCCTGTGGTATGAGTCTACATCGAACGATATTAAAAAGCTCATTGGAGTAAACCTTGCTCATATCAAAAAAGATCTCGCAAAGCTGGACATTAAAAATCCTATAATTAACTCTGAAAAGCGCTACAGTATTTGCATGGAAGAAATTGCCTCTGACATTATTTACTGGAGGCCGCGATAACCGAATTTGAGATTACCAGTAATTTAGAGTCGGCTTATCAAATACTGAAACTATATGACGGGGAATATCTAGCAGACTTTGAGGCCCTTTGGGCAATAGCAAAAAGGTTAAAGTACAGCCTGGCTTAAGAAAGAGCGCTGGAATTTGTCGAAAAGAACAGTGCTACTCCCGTGTGCTGGAGTACCATAAAAGAGGTATACTGAGGAAACAAGAAGCGAGGGATTGTAACCGGTAAAATAAACTTAACAACTTTAGGCAAATAATAATGAACACTATTTACCACAAAGCACCAATTCCGGTATGATTGAGCTGGAAAAAATCAAGTATCCTTACAATACTTACCACCCGTAGTTTCGTCGGGTGGTTTTGTGTTTCCCGGGGTTTATTTTTTGCCTTAAGGGCCAGAACCTCTGCATTCCAATCACTTTCCTACGTACTAGATTCCAAAACCGGTAACCTGCAACGGCAAGGTATTCCTCCCATTCCATGGCCACATCTTGCCTCCAGATATTTAACGCCAAAACCACTCCATGTATTGCAGCCCGTATTAAAAACTCCTCAACTACAGCCCAATACAATCCATGCATAGCAAGTACATGCCCCTGTGTCGGCATTTTGGCCGCAGAATCGAAAGCGAAAGAGCATCGACCGGGCTTTCCGTAACATTACTTTCTTCATCTCCCTGTGTCGGCCACCACCATTCAACCGAAGTTCGCTGCCCTGGGGCATTAGCTCCCAATGTTAATTGCTCAGAGTATTATGATGTATTGTCACTTTTACCTAAAGTCCTACATGTTTAGGAAAAAAGTCCTAGGTGTTTGCAGGAATACTACTTAATTTGTCGAAGGAATCTGGCATATGAAAATTATGACATTAAACTCTGTGTTATAGAAAGGGAGAGAAAAACTGATCATAGTAGATCATAAGCTTCCGGATAGGGATTTAATTAATTGCTACTAACAGAATAAAGAATATATTAATATATTGCTTGTTAGATTTCAGATGCCAGAGGATGAATTTAAGCAAATATTGTGGCTTGTAAAGTAATTATGAGATAAAGTTATAGATTTTCGAAGAGGAGGTATTTTAGTGTTAACGCTCATAGAAAACGCAATCAAGGAACCGGTTAATAAATACATTAAAACCATTGGTGATGAATTTGAATCGAATAAAATCTTTGGACAGGCATTTGTTACTATTTTCGTATTGTCCTGGGCGGTGCATTGGTTTTATGCTGGGCTTCAGTATTAGGGGGGAGCAATTTGACTCAATATGAGGACAAGATGGAGAAGAATGACCAGCAATTGCCAGGAGACATTAATGAACGGGATCGAAAGTTGGTAGAACAGGCAAGGCGGGCAATGCAAGAAAGAAAGAATTTACCCTGGTGGAAGCGTATGTTATTAAAATAATACCAACTTCGACAATATTAACAGGCTGTGAATAGTGAATAGCCTTGTGGAAATACAAGTTCAAAAGAGCTAAAAACAACTTGTGCCATCTGCAAAAGCAAAGGGAAGTAATACCAATAATTTTGCCGCAGTCTTGTATATCAGATACCTTATGATTAAATCGATCCGGATGAGGGCTTTGCTGTATGGTTGTCGAAAGCATTTAGGTACGCGTTAGCCAACAAAGGGGAAATAATCCCACCTAAAACCTGTATCCCGCATAGACACTATGGTTTCACTTGATTTACTTTGCATATTCATGAACAATGAAAGAAGGGTAACCTGCCCAGAATTCATTACTGGAGGAATGAATGTGCAAAGAACACTTAAAGAATTGAAGCAGGAGTACCTTACGTTAATCCGTAAACCACTACAGTTTAACGATAGTGTGGGAGCGGTGTAGTCTGTGATTTTAGTGGGTCCGGTCCGCCTCCACCATACATAGAATTCTTTTAGCGAGTGTTTGATAACTCGCTTTTTTTATGCCTTGTTTGGTTATAATGCGGTTAGAAGCTAAAAGCTATTTGCCGACTATAATAGTGCATCTGATGGTGCCGCTAGTGAACTCGTTCAGCTAAAAGCTGAACATCGGGGCTTCAGATGGGGATTCCATCCCAACTGAAGTAAAAAGAGGAACTCCCACTTATAGAAGTGGGAGTCTTAGAAATCAGATAAAAGTTTCCAACACCATTGGCCTTTCTGCTGTAATTGTAAAAGTTATCGCAATAACATTTTTTGTGTTTCCGATCAATGGGGCTCTTAGTGGCTCTTTGGTATTATCTGGCCAGATTTCTTCGGGTGATAATGAATACCACGGGTTTCTAGACGTGGATATCTTATACCTGGAAACAATTGTTACAAGGCTTGTTCAAATAAATAGTTGACTAAATTAAAAAGATTATATAGAATCTGTAATAGATAATGATAATCATTATCAAAACAACAATACATAGAGGTGACGAAATATGAATCAGAATTTAAAAGTGTTTGCAGTAATTTCATTACTAATTGTTTCCATGTTGGTACTATCAGCCTGCGGTGGTGTGCCGGAGGAAACTACCAATGGCAACGATACATCCTCTGCAGATAACGGCGTTGTTAACCTTTACAGCGACAGGCACTATGACACCGATGAAGAATTATTTCAATTATTTACCAAGGAAACCGGCGTAAAGGTAAATGTAGTGAAAGGTAAGTCTGATGAACTAATAGAAAGACTGGACCGGGAAGGAAAAGATACCAATGCAGACTTGCTAATCACCGCCGATGCCGGCAGATTGCACCGGGCCAAGGTAAAAGAACTGCTGCAACCAGTTACCAGTGAAGCTCTGGCTAACAGCATTCCGGCAAATCTGCGGGATCCGGATAAGCAATGGTTTGGTTTGACTGTGAGAGCTAGAGTGATGGTTTATGACAAAGATCGGATAAAGCCAGCTGAACTATCAACCTACGAAGATTTAACCAGCCCCAAATGGCAGGGCAAAATACTGGTAAGGTCAAGTAACAACATCTATAACCAATCGCTGCTGGCATCATTTATCGCTGTTAACGGTGAAGAGCAAGCCAAAGAGTGGGCAGCAGGTATGGTGGACAATATGGCCAGAGAACCAAAAGGTAATGATCGCGATCAAGCCAAGGCAGTGGTGGCAGGTGAAGGTGACATCGCCATAATGAATACCTATTACATCGGTAAAATGCTAAACTCCTCCGAACCTGAAGAAGTAAAAGTAGCTAAAAAATTGGGAGTGTTCTTCCCCAACCAGAATACCACCGGTACCCACATCAACGTCAGTGGGGTGGGGTTAACAAAACATTCTAAAAACAAGGAAAATGCCATTAAGCTAATGGAATTTTTGGCCGGTGAAACAGCGCAAAAACAATTTGTAGAGGCCAACTACGAATACCCTGTAAACCCCAATGTAGAGCCTTCGGAGCTGCTTTCATCATGGGGAGACTTTAAGACTCAGGACATTAATCTATCATTATTGGGAGAATACAACCGAAAAGCAGTAGAAGTCTTTGATCAAGTTGGATGGAAATAAAGAAAGGAGTAAGCAGCCCGTTGTCGGGTTGCTTGCCCTTTAGGAGGCATGAAAGTGGCAGTGGTATTACAAAGGATAAAAGCCAACTTAGACCTGTGGTCGGTGGTTAGCTTTATCTTCATTTCATTGATTCTTTTGTCCAGTTTACATGTTTTTATCAACTTGCTGCATCCGGCCAATGATACTTGGCATCACATTAAAGATTACTTACTAAAAGATTACCTAATGAACACACTTAAACTAGTCTCTATTACCGGCATTACCACCGTTCTTATCGGCACCAGCTTGTCCTGGCTGGTGGCAGCGTACGACTTCCCAATGAAGAATTTTTTTAAGTGGGCGTTGATATTGCCGCTGGCAATACCGGCCAACATTGCTGCCTATACATACAGCGAGATGCTTGGCTATACCGGTATCATTCAAACGCAATTAAGAAACCAGTTTAACCTGCATGTCAATCAAAAATACTTTGACCTTATGAATATAGAAGGGGCAGCTTTCATTTTTACCCTCTGCCTCTTCCCCTATGTTTACACCATTACCCGAGCATTTTTGGAAAAACAATCAGCCTCGCTAATTGAATCTGCCCGCATTTTGGGACGCAAGCCCGGTGAAATTTTCTTCACCGTTGTCTTGCCCTGCTCCCGGGCGGCCATTATTGGCGGCGTTAGTTTGGTGGCGTTGGAAGTGTTAAATGATTACGGGGTGGTGCAGTATTTTGGTATTCCCACATTTAGTACCGCCATATTTAAAAGCTGGTTTGGCATGGGGGATCTCAACTCCGCAATCAGGCTGGCGGCAATATTAATGCTGCTGGTGGCTGCCATCTTAATCACCGAAAAGTTTTTAAGGGGCGGACAAAAATACAGCTATACCACTACTAAAGTGAG
Source organism: Bacillota bacterium (assembly GCA_009711705.1). Lineage (GTDB taxonomy): Bacteria > Bacillota > Desulfotomaculia > Desulfotomaculales > VENG01 > VENG01. Next base: position 5,589 of record VENG01000022.1, on the reverse strand, counting down.
ACCAATTACACCCCAGCCACTCACAGGCTTTAAAGGTATGGTGGCTTTTGGCTATTGTTTTTTGATTTTTAGCTTTGGTTTCCTTATTCCCACTTTGCAGCTTCTATACTGGAGTTTAATTACTTACAATAGTATAATCGATTATCAATTTTGGATGTTATTGTTAAACTCCTTGTTCGTGGCATTGGTGACCATGGGGTTGATTGTTGTAATGGCGGCCATTGTCGCCAACTACTGTCGCATGAACGACCATACTGTTGCTAAAATTTATGCCAGAATTACAGTCGTTGGTTACACTGTCCCCGGGGCAGTAATTGCCATTGGGGTGATGGTGCTATTCATTAATTTTGATAATCATTTAGCCTGGTTCTACCAATTTCTAAATCCGGATGCCGGTAGGTTGGTCTTAACAACCAGTATTGCCATGCTGATTTTTGCCTATGTGATTAGGTTTTTAGCCATGGGCTTTAATTCCATCCAAGCCGGGTTTGAAAAGGTGGGCAAGAAGTTTTTTGAAGCCTCTCGCACGCTGGGGGCCAACACCACTGAAACCTTTGTTAAAGTAGACCTACCAATGCTTAAGCCAGCCATTTTCAGTAGTTGTGTTTTGGTTTTTGTGGAGGTGCTGAAGGAATTGCCGTTGACATTACTTTTAAGGCCTTTTAATTTTGACACCTTGGCCACAAAAGTGTTTCAATACGCCAGTGATGAAATGTTGGTTGAAGCAGCGGTCCCTTCAATGATTATTATTAGCATCAGCTTTATTGCCATTTTCTTTTTCCATCACGTAGCAGCCAGGGGGGGAAATTAATGTATATTGAAATTAAAGATTTAGATTTCAGTTATAAAAATGCCGCAACCGCGACCGTTAAGAACTTCAGCCTGGATGTTAATGAAGGGGAAATAATCTCCATTTTAGGTCCGAGCGGCAGTGGCAAAAGTACGGTGTTAAGGCTGATTGCCGGGCTGGAAAAACCCAATGGTGGTATGATTAAAATAAATAACCAGGTAGTGTTTGATGCCCACACCTATATTTTTCCGGAAAACCGAGGTGTAAGCATGGTGTTTCAAGACTATGCCCTGTTCCCACACATGACGGTAGAAAAGAACATTAAATACGGGCTGAAAAAACTAACCAAGCAGCAGCAAGGCCAAAGGGTGAACGAGGTGTTATCGTTGATAGAATTACAAAATTTCGGAAAGCGTTACCCCCATGAATTAAGCGGAGGTCAGCAGCAAAGGGTAGCCTTAGCTCGGTCTATTGCCCCCCAACCAGACGTACTGCTGTTGGACGAGCCCTTTAGCAATCTAGACGCTCCCTTGCAAATAAAGATTCGGGATGATTTAAAAAAGATCCTAAAAAAAGCAGGCATTACGTCTATCTTTGTTACTCACGACCAAGAAGATGCCAATGCACTGGCGGATAGAATAGTTTATTTGGAAACTGCGAAGTAAAAATGGAGACAAGATTAGGCCATTTGGATCAGGCATAGAAACTTGTTTTGTGGTTATGCGGAATTAATGCTTTCAAATGGCCATTGACGTATGGAAGTACATTTTAGATCAAGGGAGATTGGAACTCCCCAAGTTCTTTCTCTATATATGTTGCTATGGCAAGAGCAATGTCTTCTCTCCAAGGTTGGGTGATGATTTGTAAACCTATTGGTAGCCCTTCCGAAGATGTTCCTCCTCGTAGTACAGTAACAGGCCATCCTGTTAGATTATAAGTCATGGTGTAACTAAATGCTTGCAGATCATCACGTATTGAACTATGAGGCAACGCTGGATAAGCATTTACAGGAGATAAAATTACGTCATAATTTTTAAAAAAGGACATCATCATACTTTTAAACCGAAACCATTTCATTATCAAGGCATCAAATGCAGTAGCATCAATTGGCTTTGCAAGACTAAGCCATGGAATTGAATGTTCCGTTGTATTTGATTCTTGCAAAAGTCTTTTTATTGATGCTCCTCCATCAGCAGATAACAAATCCATCATAATTTCATACGATTGTTCTATACCATTTGGTCGATCTTCTTCTATCAAGATACCACTGTCACTAAGCATTAATGCTATTTTTCGTATCATTTGCGAAATTTCAGGTGACGCAGGAATTATGCCATTGTCAGTATGAAATGCAATCCTTAGTTTAGTAACATTAATTTTTTTTGGGCTTCCTAATGGCATCGGAATTATCGAAGGATCTACCCAATCAGGACCTGATATGAGTGGAAAAATAATCTCCAAATCCTCAACATATTTAGCCATTGGACCAATTTGTTGAAAAGAATCTAAAACGCCACCAAAGGGTAGAATGTGACCAGTCCTTGGAACTCGTCCGGATGTAGGCTTAATTGAGGTTATTCCACAACAATGAGACGGATATCGTAAACTTCCCCCATAATCGCTTCCGATATCAAATGGGGAACCCTTGCCAGCTATGATTGCAGCAGCCCCACCGCTACTTCCTCCTGGCGAACATGAAAGATCATATGGGTTATTTGTTTGCCCATAAACAAGGTTATTGGTCTCATACATAAGGGTGAATTCAGGTGTATTTGTTTTTCCAATAAGTATTGCTCCGTTTTTTCGTAAGCGTGATGTATTGTTGCATCTTGTGTCGGTATGAAATCCTTTCGGCCGAGAGTACCACCAGCAGAAATTATACCGGCTGAATCAAAAGAATCTTTTAATGTAAATGGCACTCCATGAAGAGGCCCAATGACATTCCCATGTGATAATGATTGATCTGCTCTCAGTGCTTCAGATCTTGCTGAATCTTCACATAGTTGCACAATTGCATTTAGTTTAGGGTTGATTTCAACTATACGTCTTAGATAAGCTTCAACTACTTCAGATGAAGATAATCTTCTTTTTAAAATTGCTTTTACTATTTGTTTTACAGACTGATTTATAATTTGCTCCATGTTTTTATCCTTTCGCACTGAGCCAAGAATGGCGAAGATTTATCAATTTATGTTTTTTGATAAGATAATTCACTTAAAGGTTATTCTTAATTTGATGAAGCTGTATTTTCGCATTAGGTACAGCCTCGAATATTTTATTCAGTTCATTACAGGGAAAATCAGAACAATGTGCACAGTTTTCTATATGCTGCTCTTGACAACACTTTCTTATGTTGCAAACTTTACAGTGTTTAAATAGCTGGTCATTTTCCGTTGAACATCCATCGCAATTTATATCTTTCGGTTCAAGTTCAAATCCGTAGTACCTAGACCATGATTTGGCGATTTTCGTTTTATGTTGGTTATCATCCTTTTGGGTCGCCTTAAAAACAGGGCATTCAGAACAAACTAAACCACAGAAGGCTATCATTCTATTCATAAACCTCCTCGTATTTGTTTTTCGAAAATTATATCACCATTAATAAGTTTAATATATAGGTTTGTCTGTCATATTGTGTCATAATTGCTAAGTAACTTATTGTCAGGATAAGATCCGGTTATTTGGCTAGGTAGTTAAAACTTTCCTTATGGTAAAAAAGGAAATCCAGGTGTTATTAGCTTCGGGTATACGCTAGAGGTTTTTCTGTATTTCATGGGGGAGTGGTTGTCAATGTGTGAAGGTGGCTAATGTAGCTCACATGGCAAATAATGCAATAACAGGAACACGAAAAACAAGACTCTTACGGCAGCGCTTTGTAGGTAAAATGTGTAGTAAAGCTTAAGCCTGTTTGGACAGTGAAATTTAATATAATTGCCTATTCCTCCAAAAGCCAAGTTTTTTTAATGTGTACGCTGTAACCATTGCAAAAATAATTAAACTCATTAACATTGATACAACATCGCCTAAGCTATACTGAATGGGTTCTGGGTAATTAAATACCTTAGCCGCGAACCCAAAATTAAAAAGCCAAATTCCGACTCCGATACCTGCACTCTTGAAAATGTAATGTCTCTCTGTAAAAATATAGCTAAACATGAATGCTATGACCAAACCAAGGAACGCACCTATGATAAGAGCAGTTATAAACCCAAATAGCCAGAATGCAGGGGTATATTCATAACCTTTCATTACTACTGTTAGGGAGGTGGCATTATTATCGTATTTGGCAATATTGATTACCTGCATTAGCTCATTAAAGCCATATTTTACCGTGGCACCAATCATGCCTGCAGTTGTTCCGAGGATAAATTCGTTGTTTTGTTCTAGCTTAAAGCTAGTATACTTCTTTGAAGCACTTTTTCTACGAGACCTAACTGACTCACCCACTCTTAGTCCTTCAATCGGTAACTTTAAAGAAGGACTAAGCTCGGCAGCTTGTTCGTAATCATGTGAAAGCCGAGTACCTATTACCTGTTTTTTCTTTCGGAGTCGAAAAGGGGAAAACATTTTCAGTCACTCCTTTGAATGGCATTCCTATCAGTGTAAAGTGATAGCACCTTTGACTGCTATATTATAATAATAAGTTTTAGCTATTCTGATATTTAATATGTATTGTTTGGGAGTGTGATAGAAATTGGTTCAAAAAAAGAATCTCAGTTGATTCTAAACTTCGAGTATCCATGAGGGTAGTTCATGTGGCACATGCATATGCTGCAATAACTGGAACGCGAAAAACAAGACTCTTACGGCAGCACTTTGTAGGTAAAATATTCATCAGACGGTTTTAGGAGCTTACTACGGGCATTGTTAATTATGTGCAATAATTGAGGAATAAGTTATAATGAGCATTAGATAGTAAATGTGTAATAAATAAATAAATTAGCTATCTACGCTTTAGCTAAATGTTGTTTACTAGAAAAAATATTAATCTAATCATTTATACAGAGTATTTATCCTTCAAAAATTGATATTTATTTTTCTTTAATGCTAGCGCAATCCAATCACCATGTTCGTCATACGGTGCACCTGCCAAATCGCCCCAGACAGTTTCTACAAAGAAATTTGCTTTTTCCACCACAGGAATTAACTTGTTAAGTGAGTAGTCGTGAAACCAGGCACGATATATGGTCGTGACGCCTTCTTCGTTAACTACAATATATTGATCCAACCAGGTATCACTATCAGGATAGTCAAAACCCATTTCAAGAACTAGGTGTCGCCTAGGGTACCAAAAGCCACCTTCGCTAACGTACCAATTGTTCTTTAAACCGTCCTTCATTCGTAGCTTTCGTGTAGAAACGTCCATAATAAACAGTCCATTAGGTTTTAATGCTCGAAAGACATTAGCCAAAAACAAATCTCTGTCATCATTTGGCAGAGTACAAAACTCACCAAAGACTTGTATGACAGCGTCATATCTTTCATGATCATTAAGATCTAAAAAGTTCATGTGTCGGTATTCGATTGACAGGTTTTTTATTTTAGCCTGTTTATCGGCATAGTCTAGTGATATTTCTGACTGGTCTATGCCTGTCATCTGAACTCCTGCTGCTGCTAGTCGCTCTGAATATAGACCTGGACCACAACCGATATCCAGCACTTGATCCCCAGGTGTGATTTTGCAAATTAAAACGGCATCCGTTTTTCACAAACAACCGGCATAGAATGTCTGCCAACCATGATAATCTTGCACATAAATCCGGTAATTGATAATAGCCATTTGCACAATAGCACATTCT